>JACQVX010000002.1 GCA_016209495.1 Planctomycetota bacterium | reverse complement strand
TTAGGAGCGAGGAGGAGCAATAGCAACGGAGCGCTATTACGACGACGAGCGACGACGCATCGCGCCGCCGCAGCCGGCCGAATGTAGTCAGTGATTGTTTTACGGCGACTTACAATGGCGCCCCGACCGGAGGCCCATGGACGAGGACCTGCCCCTATACCTCCTGGCCACGGCGGCCCTGGCGGTGGCCGCCGCCACGGGGGTGCGCCGCGGCCTGGCGGGCTGGGCCGAGGCGGTCCTCCTGGCCACGGTGCTCGGCGTGAGCGGGTCCCTCCCGGAGGGGCGGGACCGCACCGTGGTCCAGGTGGGGGTCCTCGGGTCCTATCTGGTGGTGAGCGGCGCGGTGGCGGGGATGGCCGCCGCCCTGAGGGACCCCGAGG
Source organism: Planctomycetota bacterium (assembly GCA_016209495.1). GTDB lineage: Bacteria > Planctomycetota > JACQVX01 > JACQVX01 > JACQVX01 > JACQVX01. The sequence continues at coordinate 32,633 of JACQVX010000002.1, read as the reverse complement.
GCGGCCTGCCCCGGACCCTGCGCAGGCTGGGTGCCGCCGCCCGGGTCCTGGACCCCAGGGCGGACCTCCGGACCATAGGCCAGTCCCTGGCGCCGGAGGGCCCCTGGAGGCGGACGCGGCGCCTATCGGGGCGAACCCCTGCCGTCCCGCGCGCCTCCCTGGAGGACCGGCTGGCCCAGACCGCTGGCCTCCCGGACGAGCGACTGGACGTGGCCCGATTCGCCCTGGAGATGGCCAAGGAGAGCGACCCCGCCCTGGACGTGGCTCACTACCTGGGGGTCATCGACCGGATGGTCATCCGCCTCGGCCGCCGGCTGGAGGGGGTGGAGGACCCCCACGACCGGGTCCGCACCATCAACAACTACGTCTACAAGTACGAGGGATTCGACGCCGAGGAGCCGCGCGCCTCGGGGCTGGAGCACCTGCTCTTGCATCGCGTCATCGACCGGCGCCGGGGCTACTGCGTGAGCCTCGCGGCCCTCTACCTCGCCCTGACGCGCCGGCTGGGCCTCCCCTTTCACGGGGTCTCCGTCCCGCGCCACTTCCTGGTCCGCTACGAGGCCCCCGGCGTGCGCATCAACGTCGAGACCACGGCCCGGGGGGCCTCGTTCGACGACGCCTACTACCGGGTCCGCTACCGCATCCAGGCCGAGCTCGAGTCGCGCGGCGTCTATCTCTCCAGCCTGGGGCCGCGGGAGGTCCTGGTGGAGATGTTGAACAACCGTGGCGTCTACCACTTCAATCGCGGCGAGGAGCACCTGGCCCTGCGGGACTTCAGCCGCGCCACGGACCTCTCCTCCTCTTTCGCGGCCGGGCGCGACAACCTGGGCGTCCTCCACCTGCTCCGGGGCGACGTGGAAGCCGCGCTGGGGCACCTCCAGGCCGCGGTCCGCCTGGACCCTGGCTCCGCCGCCGCCCGGCTCCACCTGGGCCAGGCCTACCAGCAGGCGGGCCGGATGGGCCGCGCCATGGCCTGCTTCCGGAAGGCCCAGCGGCTGGACCCGCACTCCGAGCTAGCCCGTACCAATCAGGGCCGCGCACTCCTTCGCCTGGGGCGGGTGGACGAGGCGGTGGCGGCCCACCGGGAGGCCCTGGAGAGGGCACCGGGGTCGGTCTACGTCCTGAACAATCTGGGGACGGCCCTGGTGGCGGCGGGCCGCCACGAGGAGGCACTGGGCCGATTCGGGGAGGCCCTGCGCCTGGATCCGGGCTTCCTGGTGGCCCGGGAGAACCTGGCCCGGCTCCTCGCCCGCCTGGGCGAAGGGGGCGCCGCCCGACGGGAGGCGCGCCGGGTCCATCGGGCCCTGCGCTCGCGGCTGGCGGCGCGGCGCGAGGACGCGGACGCCCTCCTCTCGCTCGCCCGCCTGGCGGCGGAGGTGGAGGGGGACCTGGAGGCGGCCCTGGCCCACGCCGAGCTCGCCCTCCGGGTCGCGCCCGCGCGCAGGGAGACCCAGGAGATGGCGGCCGAGCTGCGGCGCCGCGCGGGCTGCTCGGCGCGGGTGGCGGACGGGACCGGGGCGGAGGGGCGCCCCGCGTGAGCGCGCCGGGCGTCCCCCTCCGGCGGATGCCTCCCGAGGCGCGGGAGCTGGGCCAGGCCTGGCGATCCAGGGTGGGCGAGATACGCGACCTCACCTCGGAGCTGGAGAGCGAGTTCCGCTTCGGGCAGAAGGTGATCTTCTTCAACGGGCTCTACCGGCTGGGCGGGAACATCAAGGGCGGGTCGAGCGCCATGTGGCACGTGGCGAGCGAGGCCCAGTTCCACACCTACACGGCCTGGGCCGCCCTCGAGGGCATCGCCACCGTGGAGGACCGGAGGGCCTTCGATGGGCTGCAGGCGCTCCTGGCCCGCCACGGCGTCCGGATCCGCAATGGCTCCCACGGCCGCTCGGCCGAGGCGGAGCCCGCCTACAACCGGCGCCACGGGGTCATCTACGACCTGACGGCGCGCGTCCTGGGCGAGCTTCCGGCCTCCCACCTCTCCCGGGACAGCTTCCGGTCCTTGCAGCTCGGGGGCTGGGGGCCCGACGGCGCTAAGGGTTCGGCCTACGAGGACCGGACCGTCATGATGTACGACTTCGCCCTGAGCGGGGCGCGCCGCACCTACCTGGGCCTCCTGCTCCACGAGCTGGGACACGCCCACGAGCACGCCCTGGAACCCTGGCGGCGGGAGCCGCTGGGGCGGGCCTTCGAGCCCATAGCCCGGGAGGGGGCGGTCATCGGCGTGGAGTTCCTCCTGGACGCGACGGCGCGGCAGGTATACCAGAGGTCCTTCCTCAACGAGTTCCTGGCCGAGACCTACATGATCTACACCTCCCAGGGCCAGCGCCTGCGCGAGTTCATCGCGGGCCAGCCGCCGCGCCCGCGCTCGGCGTGGGAGGTGGTCTACCATCACTTCCGGGAGACCTTCGATGGAACCGAATACGAGTGACGAGCCCTTCGCGCTCCGCCGGGAGGGGGACGTGGTCGTCGTCACGCTGCGTGGCCGCTTCGACCAGGAGCTTTGCCCCCGACTCCGCTCGGCGCTGGGGGCCGAGAAGCGGCTGGTGATGGACCTGGGGGGGGTGGACTATCTCTCCTCCAGCGGCATCGGGGAGCTGGTCCGGCTCTCCATCGAGAGGAAGCTGAAACTGGCCGCCCTGAACGACAAGGTCCGGGGCGTCCTGCAGCTCGCCCAGGTCGACCGGATCCTCGAGATCCACCCCACCGTGGCCGAGGCGGTGGCGGCCTTCCGGCGATAGAATCCGCGAACCAGAGGAGGAACGCATGAGCGCCCCCACGAACTTCGCCATCGCCCTGGGTCTGGCCCTGGGGCTCTCCGCCGGCGTCCTTCGCGGCGCGGACCCGACCCCGACCCCGATGGAGGGCCCGGTCGAGGTGAAGCCGCCCAGCGGCGAGCCCGAGGGAGATCCGCCCGGCCCGGCCCCGGCCGGCCCCGACGAGGAGGCGCCGGCCCCGGAGGAGGACGGCGAGGGGCCGGGACGCACCCCGTGGTCCTGGATGGACGAGGACGATGGGGGAGAGTGGGACTTCGACCTGGTGCGCTCGCGGTTCCGGCACGAGTACCGTTCGGACCTGGACCTGGACCGCGCCCAGGACGACGGGGACAACCTGGACCACTACCGGCTGCACGCCCGGATGGACTGGCGTCCGGAGGACTATCCCTTCTTCCAGGCCCGCGCCGAGGGGCGCTTCACGCGCACCTGGGGGGCGAACGAACAGGTCCTCCGCCAGCAGGACCACGCGGACCTCTACGAGGGCTACGCGGACCTGGAGCCTATGGGCCACGACGAGGACCTCAAGCTGCGCGCCGGGCGGCAGGCGATCCGGCTGGGGGACGAGCGCCTGGTCGGGGACGACCCCTGGGAGAACTTCATGCGGTCCTTCGACGCGGCCCACCTCACCGTGGGGTCCGAAGGGGGCGTCGCGGGCCTGTTCTACGGCTGGCCGGTGGACGTGCGGAACCGCGACGACCAGCACTTCAACCGCCCGGACCAGGACGTGGCGCTGGCAGGGGCCTACGTGGACAGCGGGGACGACGACGACGGGGCGACCCTCTACTGGCTCCGGGCCGCGGACGGCAACGGCCGCACCTCCGGCGAGCGGGGAGGCCTGGACGACACCTCCATCGACACGCTGGGCGCGTCCTTCCGTGGCGGCTCGACCCGCGGGGGACTGCGGGGCGAGGCGGCCTGGCAGCGGGGCGAAGTGGGCCCGGACGACCTCTCGGCCTTCGCCGCCGCGGCGGAGCTGGCCTGGGCGGCCCGCAAGGAGAGGCGGCCCTTCGCGGGGGTCCACGCGGGCTGGTCCTATGCCAGCGGCGACAAGGACCCCTCGGACGGGAAGCGCCACGCCTTCCAGGACCTCTATCCCAGCCGGCACGGCCGGTTCGGGGTCATGGACCTCTTCGGCTGGAGCAACCTGCAGGACCTGAACGGGGGGCTGCGCTTCCGCCTCGAGCACCGGGTCCGCAAGCCGTCCAGGGAGGGGCGCGGCAAGGGCGACAAGGAGCCGGGCGCCTGGGTCCCGAGGGGCCTCGAGTCCGGCGAGACGAACCGGACCGACCTGGACCTCTCGTACCACCTCTTCTGGATCGAGGAGTCCCGGGGGGCCTGGACCGGCGCCGCGGGCCAGGCGGTGCGTCGGGACCCGGCGGGCCTGAGCGGGACGCGGGTGGCGGACGAGCTGGACGTGGTGGCCCGCTTCCAGCACCTGGCCCTCGGCTACGGCCATTTCTTCCCGCACCGCGTGGTGCGGCGGACCGGGACCCACGACGGGGCCGATTTCCTCTATGCCCAGGTCGAGTTCTGATGGCTCGGGGGGCGGCCTCGGCCCCCCGGTGGGCCGTCCTCGTCCGCCGCTTCACGGATCACCTCGTCCACGACTTCGGCGGCGGGCCGCGCCCCTGGAAGCTCGCCTGGGTGATCGACGCCCAGAAGGCCGGGACGGTCCTCTTCCTGGCCGCCCTGATGGGCTACTACCGGAACACGAGCGTGGCGGCGTGGCTCTACCTTGCCATGCACGGCAGCTACGGGCTGGCATGGCTCATCAAGGACCTGGCCTTTCCCGACCCCGGGTGGCAGGTCCGGGTGACCATCGGCGGCGGGGTCAACGCCTTCCTGGGGGTGCTGGGCTGGTACTGGGTGTTCGGCTGGCTCCTGATCTCCGGGACCGCGAGGCCCGACTATCCCTTGCCCGACCCGGCGTGGTTCTGCCTCTGCGTCAGTCTCTGCATCCTGGGCTGCGCGATCATGATCGCGAGCGACGCCCAGAAGTTCTTCACCCTGCGCCTGAGGCGGGCCCTCATCACCGATGGCATGCATCGCCTGGTGCGCCACCCGAACTACCTGGGCGAGTGCCTGGTCTACGGCAGCTTCGCCCTGATGGTCTGGCACTGGCTCCCCGCCCTGGTGCTCGCGTGGGTGTGGGTGGGCGTGTTCGCGGTGAACATGACCCTGAAGGAGGCCAGCATGGCGCGCTATCCGGAGTGGGCCGCCTACCGGGCGCGGAGCTGGTGGCTGGTGCCGTACGTCTTCTGAGTCGGGTCGGGCACCAGCGCCACGAACCACATCCGCTTGACGAAGGGGAGGACCGGCCGGACCCGCTCCACGCGGAGCCCGGCCGAGGCGGCCTCCCGGCGGAATGCGGACAGGTCCATCGTGGACCGGGTGGGCCGCGGCCTCAGGAGGGGCGCCAGGGCGATCCGGTGCATGAAGGAGACGACGACCCGGGTCCTGGACACCCGGGCCGCCTCGCGGAGGACGGCGAGACGGTCCTCTCTTAGGCCGAGGTGGTGGAGGAGCCGCACGACCAAGGTCGCATCCACGGAGCGGTCCCTGAGGGGCAGGCGCCGGGCGTCGGCGACGACCGCCCACGCGGGTGCGGCCTCCCGCACCGCGTAGGCCAGCATGGCGGGGGAGAGGTCGGCCGCCACCACCCGGGCGCCCAGCTCGCCCAGTCGCCGGGCGTGGGGGCCTATGCCGCAGGGACAGTCCAGCACGCGCTCCCCGGACCGCAGGGGTCCAAGGAGCCCGCGGACGATGGCCCATTCCCGGAAGAGCCTGCGCCTGGCGCTCGCCAGGGTCGTGCGCCTGGCGTGGTAGCGCTCGGCGGCCGCCGCGTCCATGTTGACGCCCCCCGGCACCTGGCCTAGACTCTAACCGGTTTGCCCCCATGAGTCCCGAAGACGTCGCCCCCGCCGCCAAGAATCGCATCCTCGTCGTGGACGACAACGACAAGGTGCGCACGCAGCTCACCTACGTCCTCTCTCGCTCCGGCTTCGAGGTGCAGGTGGGCAAGGACGCCCAGGAGGCCCTGGGCCTCCTCGCGGGGCTGAAGCCCGAGATCGTCGTGATCGACCTCAGCCTCGCCGGCGAGGACGGGTGCGCCCTGTGCCGCCGGGTCAAGGAAACCCAGGACGCGGGGGACCCCATCGTCGTCCTCCTCTCATCCAAGAGGACCATCGCGGCCCAGGTGGACGCCCTGAGCGCCGGGGCCGACGACTACCTGGAGAAGCCCTTCCAGCCCAAGGAGCTCCTGGACCTCATCGAGGCCAAGCTCACCGCCCGGAACCTGCTCCGGCACAAGCTGGACAAGCTCCTGAAGCTGGACCTGAACAAGGTCCGCATCAGCGAGCAGAACGAGAAGCTGGTCGAGTACTCCAAGGACCTGGGGGTCACCCGCAAGCTGGTCCGGCGCATCGCCGAGTCCAAGGAGGCGCTGGAGGCCGCCCCGCTGGCCCCCAAGGTGCGGACCCGCGAGGGGGAGCTGACCCCGGAGGAGGTGGAGCAGGCCAAGCAGGAGAGGGCCGAGGAGCTGCGGAAGCTGGACGAGATGGCCCGCAAGCTGACCCAGGGGGACGTGGACGGCAAGACCAAGCTCGACATGCTGAAGCGGGAGAACCAGAAGAAGAAGCGGGAGCTGGACACCCGGAAGAAGCAGCTCGTCGACCAGATGATCCACGACTTCCGCTTCGCCATCCGCCACGAGGCCATGGTGGAGGCCCTGCGCAAGGAGGGCGTCCCCTACGAGGAGTATTACGGGGCCCTCTATCTCTTCCTGGCCTTCTCCGCCAAGCGCGAGGAGCTGGAGGGGCGGAAGAGGTCCGCGGACGAGCGGCGGCTGGAGTTCCAGGAGATCCACGGGATCTTCTCCAAGACCATCGTGGAGCGGGACGAGGACAAGTACCTCTGCGCCCTCATCGACCAGGAGATGGGCATCCACGCCCAGCTCCTGGGTTCCCTGCAGAAGCGCATGGAACAGGCCTTCTGGCGGCTCTACGGCGAGGTGGCCCTGCGCTACCGCAAGCTCCGGCAAGAGAAGAAGGACCACTTCTGGCTGAAGCTCTTCCTGCGCTACGGCTTCACCACCGCCGACGAGCGGGTGACGCCGAGGGGCACCATCGAGGTCATGGCCCGCAGCCTCAAGAAGTCCATGGAGGAGGCCTACAAGGCCGAGCCCGGCGATCCCCGGATCCTCTACTTCGACGAGTACATCTCCACCCTCCACACCGGCGAGCCCGACCCGGACTGCCTCTCCCCCGGCATCGGGGGCCTGGACGGCGCCGTGGACGTGAAGGAGGCGGAGCGCATGGCCCGCTTCGAGGAGAAGTGGCGCAAGGTCCGGATGGGACTCAAGGAACGGCGCGAGCTCGGCTCCGTCCTGGAGGCCACCGAGCGGGCCCTCAAGGAGGGGGAGGCCCGGCGCGACGAGATGGAGGGGAAGCGGGGCGGGGGGGAGCTGTCCGAGGACGAGGGGGCGGCGCTCCGCCGGCTCAAGGGGAGCCTCAAGGGCCACGAACGGGACGTGGAGCGCCTCAAGGAGCTGGTGGTCGCCAAGGACGAGGAGATCGCCGACAACCGCAAGACCCTGGCGGAGGACGGCCTCTCCTTCGGCGAGAGGGCCATCGTCGAGCGCGAGGTGGACAACCTGCGGATCCGCTGCCGCCAGTGCGCCGGCGCCAACAGCCCCGTGGAGGTGATGAAGGGGATCAGCGAGAAGTACCTCCTCGATTCCCGGAAGGAGATCCTGGAGGCCATCAAGGCCATCGAGTGGCGCTCCTCGCGGATCTGCATCCGGAACGTATGCGTGAAGTACAAGGACACGGGATTCAAGATGCGAGACGGCTTCGTCCTGACGCTGGGGCTCCCCTTCCTGGCGGAGCGGTCGGTCTGCCTGAACGGCGCCGACGGGAAGGAGGAGGGCCGCGTCTTCATCCCCCTGCAGGCGGACCGGAGCAAGCTCACCCTGGCCCTGGCCCCGGGCGTCGGGGAGATGATCTATCAGAGCAATCCGTCCTTCGATGAGTCCCTGGTGGCGCGATCCATCGAGGTCCAGAAGAAGCTGGCCCAGGCGCAGGGCCGCGAGTGGGAGACGGACGACCGGGACAAGGAGAAGCGCAAGCTCGCCCTGGCCATGGACCCGAAGCAGTTCCAGGACGACTTCCGGATGTGGCTCTCCTATGCGAAGTCGCAGGCGCGCAAGAAGGTGGGGATGGAGGGGGCCCAGGCCCAGAGCTTCGAGAAGAAGCCCATCAACGAGTTCGTCAAGCGCTACCTCAACTACCTGAAGAAGACCCTGGACGCGAAGACCAAGGTGGTCTGGGACTACGACATGAGGCTGGAGACCCTGTTCGACGTTTACGTGGTGTAGGAAACCCGGGGGCCCCGCCCGGGTTATCGTGAAGGGGAGGACGTCGTGGCCCAGCCCTCCGACAACCTGGTCGGTCGCACCCTCCGGGGCTACCGCATCGAGAAGAAGCTGGGCCAGGGCGGTATGGGGGCCGTCTACCAGGCCACCCACCTCACCCTCGAGAAGACCGTCGCCCTCAAGGTCCTCCCCCCGGAGATGGTCACCTCTCCCGAGGCCAGGGACCGTTTCACCCGGGAGGCCCGGGTCGCGGCCCGCATCGACCACCCCAACGTGGTCACGGTGCACGACGTGGGGCACGAGGAGGGGCTGGACTTCCTGGTGATGCAGTTCGTGGAGGGTCAGAGCCTGGGGGACGTCCTCAAGCGCCACGGCCCGCTCCCGCCCGGCAAGGCCCTGGTCATCGTCCGGGAGGTGGCCAAGGGCCTGGCCGCGGCCCACCGCCAGGGGCTGGTCCACCGGGACGTGAAGCCGGACAACATCCTGATCACCCGCGACGGGCGGGTCCTGGTCGCCGACTTCGGCCTGGCGAGACCCGTGAGCGCCGGGGGGGGGCTCACCCAGTCGGGGACCATCCTCGGGACGCCCTTCTACATGGCCCCGGAGCAGTGCGAGGCGAGGGAGGTGGACTCCCGCGCGGACCTCTATGCCCTGGGGGTCACCCTCTACCAGATGCTCACCGGGGCCCTTCCCTACTATTCGGACAGCGTCCTGGACGTCCTGATCCAGCACAAGACGGCCCCCATCCCGGACCCGGCAGACCGGGTGGAGGGGCTACCGGAGGTGGCCCGGGGCCTGGCGATGCGCCTCATGGCCAAGGACCCGGCGGATCGCTTCCAGGACGCCGCCGAGGTGGTGCAGGCCGTCCGGGGCGGCGCGTCCGGGAGGGCCCTCCATCTCACCGGTTCGGGGAGGCTCACCACGGCGACCCCGGCGCGCGCGGCCGCCGCGGCGGCGGGGCCGGGCGCGCTCGATTCCACCCCCACGGTGGACCTGGGGACCCGGAAGATCCCCTGGACCCGCCACCGTCTGGCCGCCGCGGGCGGGGGGGCGGCCGCCCTCCTGGTGGTCGTGGCCTTCTTCCTGGCCTCCCGCCCTCCGGACGGGCCGGCGCTGCCCGCGGTGCCGAGCGCCCCCACCGTCTCCCCCACCGTCGTCGAGGGCCCGGTCCCTGTCGTGCCGCCGGCGGTCGAGCCTGCGCCAGAGGTGGAGCCCGTCGTCGAGCCCCCCGGCGCGGTCCTCGCGCCGAGCGACCCCCGGGCGGGCCGGGACGCCCAGGCCGCCCGGGACTACGAGGTGGCCCACCCGGACGACGTCCCCGGGGCCATCTCCCTCTGGGAGACCCTCGCGGAGCGCTACCCGGACACCATGGAGGCGAAGGAGGCGGCGGCGCGCATCGCCTTCCTGGGCCGTCGGCAGGACGTCCAGGGGCGTTACGCGGCCTGGTGCGAGGAGCAGGTGCAGGCCATCCGGGAGGGCAAGACGCTGGAGGTCCTCGCGGCCCTGGAGTCCCTGCCCGCGGAGTTCTCCGCCGCCCTCTCCCCGGAGGAGATCCGGTCCGGGCAGGTCCAGGTGTTCGCCGCCTTCGTCGGGAGGCTGATCCGGGAGGAGGTGCGCTTCGCCCAGCTACTCCGGACCGGTAGGTTCGACGAGGCCCGCAGGTTCATCCAGGCGCTCCGCCAGGTGGATCACCCCCAGGTGCGCCAGTGGGCCGAAGAGCACGAGGCCAGGCTGGTGCGGGCGGAGGCAGCCTCCATGAGCACGGCGGACTTCCTGACGCTGCTGCGCTCGCGGAACTACGGCCGCGCCCTGCAGGCCGCGGCCGCCATCGAGGAGGCCGCCAGGGATGAGGAGGCCACGCGAAAGGCCCACGAGACGGGCGAGCTGGTGCAGCACGTGATCGCCTATTGGGATTGGGTCCGCAAGGGGATGGCCCCGTCCCTGGGCCGACGCGTGACGTGGGCGCTCCGCGACGGAGACGGACCGCTGTCCGGCACCCTGGAGGAGGTGACGGGCGAGGTGGCCGTGGTGGTGACGGACGCCGGGCGCGTTCGCGTGGGGAGCCCGGGCGCGGAGGCCATCGAGGGGGAGGATGCGCCGGCCCAGCTCGCCTCGGCCACGGTCACCGAGCTGGCGGACGCGGGCGCCTCCCTGGACGCGGCAGGTGGGGCTCCCTACTGGTACCGCACCATCCTCTTCCTGGTGGCGGAAGGAGACGCCGGGGCGGCCTGGAGGGCGGTGGACGGCGCCCGCTCGGAGGGCGTGGACGCGACGGGCCTCGAGGAACTGGTCGCCGAGGTGTTCGGCCCGCGGGAGGGGGCCGAGGCGCGGCCCCATTCCGGGGGGGAGCCGACCCCCGCCCCGTCGGCGTTGCCCCGGGGAAAGGCGCTCCTCCGGCGGATGAAGGACCGCCTGGGCGGCCAGGTCCGTGCCGAGGGCGCGAACGGGATCTCGCTGACCTACGACTTTCGCCACGAGGGGCAGCTCGACGACTTCGAGCCCGTGGGCTGGGTCCGCGGGGTGAGCGTGGGGGTGGGATTCGCGTTCCACCGCGCGGGTGCCCTCCAGGGACGCGCCACCCGGGACGGGTCGCCGTGGGTGGGGTGCATCCACGAGGGGGCCTGGGAGGGAGACGTGGCGGCGGAGGTGGCGGTGAGCGAGGCGCAGGGCGCGGGCCTGGTGACCGGGGTCTCCCTCGCGGACGACGGGGAAGGGAGGCGTTACATGGGGCTGGTGAACCCGCGCGAGCGGGTGATCGCCATCGTGCGCCTCGACGGCGACGACGAGCGGATGATCGCCTTGCAGGCCGGGACCATCGGCGCCGGGACGGAGTTCCGGCTGCGCCTCGTCCGCAAGGGGACCGGGCTCGCGCTCTACCTCAACGACAAGCGCATGGCGGAGGGGGAGGACCCCGAGCCCCTCCCGGACGGGCGCGCCGGCTTCTGGCTCATGAACGATGAGAAGGCAGGGCCCTCCGCCCCCAGCTCCTCGGTCCTCCACGACGACTTCCGCGCGTGGGGGCGGCCCTCCGAGGTCTGGCTGCGGGAGCTGCTGAAGTAGGGCGCGCGCGGAACCGCCGCGCGTCCCGCGCGTCCGAACCCTGTTGACGTCGCCCTGCACACCTGTCATCTAGGTCGCCCCGAACCCCCGGAGCCGCGCCCATGAGCCCGCGTCACGTCGCCTCCCCCGCCCTCGTCTTCTGGGTCATGGCCGCCGCCGTCCTGGGCCAGGCCCCGTCGGAGGAGGACACCTACCTGGCCGCCCGGCGGCACCTGGAGGACAAGTCCTACAAGAAGGCCCAGGCGGGATTCGAGGACCTCCTGGCGCGTTTCCCCGAGGGACCCAGGGCCCGGGAGGCCACCTACCGGGCGGCCTGGTGCGAGGCCCAGCTCGCGGACTACGAGGGGTGGGAGGCGGCCACGACGCGGCTGGAGGCGGTGGCGGCCGGGGAGGTGCGGGACCTCTGGCGCGCCCGCGCCCTCCGAGACGCGGCGGCGCTCCGGGCGCGCTGGGCCCTCTGGAACGACCCCGAGCGCGTGGACCGGCTCTACGCCGATGCCCTGGAGGGATTCCGCCCCTTCCTGGCGGAGCTGCGCACGGAAGACCTGGCGGCGGAGTTCGCCCTCGCCGTTCAGGAACTGCTCGCCTTGCGCCACGACGCCCTGGAGCCGGGGCGGGTGGACGCCCTCTTCGACGAGGCCGTGGGCCACAAGCCCCCGGCGGAGGTGGTGGCCGGGCTGCACCTGGCGCTGGGGTCCGCCATGCTGGGCCGCTCGTGGTCGCTCACCGAGGAGCGCCGCGCCCGGGCCGAGGGGCTCCTCGCCGCGGTCATCGAGGAGTTCCCCGCGACCGAGGCCTGGGGCGACGCCTGCCTCGCCCTGGCAGAGCACCGGGCGGCGGCGGGCCGTTTCCTGGAGGCCAAGGGCCTCTACGAGCGGATCTCCGCCCGCTGGCGGCCGGGCGAGCATCGTCACGCCCGCGCGGCCGCCGAGGCCGTGCGGGAGATGGAGCGTCCGCGCCTCGAGATCGGCGTCCCCTCGGCCTTCCTCCCCGGGGTGCCGCCGGTCCTCTGGGTCCGTTGGCGCAACCTGGCGCGGGCCGAGGTCGAGACCTGGCGCTCCGAGCCCGCCAGGGCAGGGGCGGGGCGCGGCGACGAGTGGGACGCCATGGTCCGCGCCGGTCGCCAAGGCGAGCCCGTCCCCTGGGAGCTGGCTCTGGAGGACAAGGGCGATCACGCCTGGGGCCAGCGCCAGGTCCCGATCCCGGGGGCCGAGGGACTGGGGGTCTACTGGATCGTGGCCCGGGGAGAGGGCGCCCCCGAGGCGACGGCGGTCCTCCTCGTGACGGACCTGGCCCTCGTGGTGAAGGGCTCCCACCAGGGGGCCCTGGTCTGGTGCGTGGACGCCCTGAGCGGGCGCCCGGTGGCGGGGGCGGCGGTGCGCCTGGCCTGGCACGACGGGGGCGACTGGCGGGACGCGGAGGGGACGAGCGACGAGCAAGGGACCTGGACCTGGACCCGGCCGGAGGGGACGAGCCACACCAGCCTCTTCGTCCGAGCCCAGGCCGGCGACCGGCACGCCATCGCCCACTCCAGCACCGGCTGGTGGTCCCGGCGGGAGGTCGAGACGCGCGCCTACGTCGAGACGGACCGGCCGGCCTATCGCCCCGGGGAGACGGTGCACTTCCGATGCGTGACGCGCCACCGCGACCCGGAAGGGGCGTGGAAGCCCGTGGCGGGCGAGGCCGTGATGGTCAGGGTGCAGGACCCCTCCGGGGAGAGGGTCCTGGAATCCCGCCTGGAGGCCGACGAGTTCGGGACGGTGATGGGGGAGCTGGCCCTGGCGGAGGAGCCGCCGCTGGGGATGTGGCATGTACAGGTGGAGGACGAGCGGGGGAGCGGCACGGGCTGGGGGCAGTTCCGGGTGGAGGAGTACAAGCTCCCGGAGTTCCGCCTCTCCGTCACCCCGGACAGGCCGGACTACCGGCTGGGGGACACCCTGGGGCTCGCGGTGCGGGTGGAGTACTACTTCGGCGGGCCGGTCAGCGAGGCCGAGGTCGAGGCCCTGGTCTACCGCCGGCCTTACTGGCACGCCTTCCCCCGGACGCGGGAGTTCCCCTGGTACTACGAGGGAATGGACCGCGGGGAGCGGTGGGCCTGGGGCTGGGGGCCCGGCGAGCACGTGGCCACCTTCAGCGGGCGGACGGACGCGGAGGGGGCCTTCCACTTCGACCTGGCCACGGCGGCCCCGGGCCTCGCGGCCGAGGGGCGCCGTCGAGGGCAGGACGACGTGGAGTACACCGTGGAGGTCCGGGCCGTGGACCGCAGCCGCCGGGAGGTGACCGGGACCTCCCAGGTGCGCGTCACCGAGGACCCCTGGTTCGTCCTGGTGGAGCCCGCGCGCTGGGTCCACGCGCCCGGGGACCGGGTGGAGGTCCGCCTCGCCGCGGCCAGCCCCAACGGGAAGCCGGTCTCGGTGGAGGGGCGGCTCCTCCTGGAGCGGGCCGCCTGGAACGAGGAGCGGGGAGACTACGACCACGAGGAGGTCCGCGCGCTCGCGGCGGCCACCGGGGCCGACGGGGAGGGCGCCGCCGAATTCGTGGTGGAGGCCCCGGGCTATTACCGCCTGCGGATGGTCTGCCCCCGGGAAGGGGGCCCGCCCATCGAGGCGGCGGCCTGGTTCTGGGTGGCCGGGGAGGACGAGGCCTGGCTGGGCTATCACACCTCGGGCCTGAAGCTCGCCATGGACCGGGACACCTACCGGCCCGGCGACCGCGCGCGGGTCCTGGTAGCCAGCGCCTTCGAGGGGGCCACGGTCCTACTCTCCGTCGAGGCGGAGGGAGTGGTCCAGCACCAGGTGCTGAGGCTCGCCGGTCGGGCCCGGGCCCTGGAGCTGCCGGTGGAGGCGGGCTTCGCCCCCAACGTCCACGTCACCGCGGCCCTGGTGCGGGACGCGAGGATGCACGTGGACACGGTGCAGGTGGTGGTGCCCCCGGTGGAGGCCTTCATCCATGTGGAGGTGAAGCCGGACCGGGAGACCGTGAGGCCCGGCGAGGCGGCCTCCCTGGAGGTCAGCGCCCGGGGCCACGACGGCGCGCCCGTGGACGCCCAGGTCTCCCTGGCCGTGGTGGACGAGTCGGTGCACGCCATCCAGTCCGAGCTGGCCCTGCCGGTGGAGCGCTTCTTCTACGGCGAGGTGCGTCCCCTGGCGGTCTACACCACGTCCTCGTTCCAGGCGATCCGCTACCGGACGAAGTCCGAGGAGACGGCCTCCGCCGGCCCCGAGGGGGACGGGGGGGGCGACAGGTTCGCCGAGGCCCGGGGCGCCGCCTACGCCGGCGATGAGGTCGGCGGCGAGGCCCCCCGTCCCACGGCCCCGCCCATGGCCATGGAAGGCGCCGCGAGGGCGAAATCGGAAGGCAGCGGCGCGCCCGCCGAGCAAGGGGGCGAGGTGGCCCTGGCGCCGGTGGCGGCAGTGCGGGAGGACTTCCGCGCCACGGCCTTCTGGGCCGCCACCGTCCGCACGGGGGCCGAGGGCCGGACCACGGTGCGCGTGGAACTGCCCGACTCCCTCACCGAGTGGCGCGCCACCGCCCGGGCCTTCGACCGTGGCCCGCGGGTGGGACAGGGCCGCGCGGCCCTCAAGACCCAGAAGAACCTCATGTGCAGGCTCCAGGCCCCGCGCTTCTTCGTGGAGCGGGACCAGGTGACCATCTCCGCCATCGTCAACAACCGCTACCCCGAGGACCTGGAGGCCGAGGTCTCCCTGGACCCCTCGGGGCTCCGGCTCCTGGGCGAGGCGGTGCGGCGCGTCACCGTCCCCGCCGGCGGGGAGGCGCGCGTGGACTGGGCCTGCGAGGCCGTCTTGGCCGGGACGGCGAGGCTCACGGCCTCGGCCCGCACCCGCCTGGAGTCGGACGCCATGGCGCGCGACTACCCGGTCCTCCCCCACGGCATGGAGCAGGTCCTGACCCGGGTAGGCTCCACCCGGGACCGCGCCGAGGTCGTGCTGAGGCTCCCCGAGGCGCGGAACCCCGCCGCCACACGGCTCTCGGTCACCCTCTCCCCCTCCATCGCCGCCGCCATGCTGGACGCCCTCCCCTACCTGGCCGGCTACCCGTACGGCTGCGTCGAGCAGACCCTGAGCCGCTTCGTCCCCAGCGTCATCGTGAGCCGCACCTTGCGGGACCTGGGGGTCGAGGCCCCGGAGGTGGCGCACGACCTGCCCGCCAAGGTCCGCGCGGGCCTCGCGCGGCTCCACGACTTCCAGCACGCGGACGGCGGCTGGGGCTGGTGGCGCGACGACGGCTCCAGGCCGTGGATGACCTCCTACGTGGCCTGGGGCCTGGCCCTGGCGCGCGACGCCGGGGCCGAGGTGGACCCGGGGGTCCTGGACCGCGCCTGCGCCTTCCTCCTGGGGCGGCTGGTGGAGCTGGACGGCGAGGAGCTGGCCTTCGCCCTCCACGCCCTGGCCCAGGCGGGCCGCGGGCCCGACGCGATTCCCGCGAGGGAGCTGGATCGGGCCTGGGAGGGGCGCGACAGGCTGGACGCCTGCGCCCGCGCCCTCCTCTCGCTCGCCTTCCACCGGCTGGGGGACGCGCGCCGCGCCACGGTCCTCCTGGAGAACCTGGAGGACCTGGTCGTGGCCGACGAGGAGAACGGGACCGCCCACTTCGGCCGCCGCGACGGCTGGTGGCGCTGGAGCGAGGGGGCGGTGCAGGCCACCTCCCACGCGCTGCGAGCCTACGTGGCCGCGGCCCCGGGCCACCCCCTCGTCCCCCGGCTCGTGAAGTGGATGGTCCACAACCGGCGTGGCGAGCGCTGGGACAACACCCGGGACACGGCCGTGGCGGTCCTGGCCTTCACCGACTACCTCCGGGCCTCGCGGGAGCTGGCGGCGGGCTACCAGGTCCACGTCTCCGTCAACGGGGCCAGGGTGCGGAGCTTCGAGTTCCGGCGGGACGACCCCTTCCCCCGGGACCGGCGCGCCGTCCTGGAGCTCCCCGACGAGGCCCTGCGGCCAGGGGAGAACCGCGTCCTCCTGGAGAGGGAGGGGGGCGAGGGGACCCTCTACTGGTCCGCCTCCCTGGCCTTCTACACCCTGGAGGAGGACCTGCGGGGCGACGGCCACGAGGTCCTCGTCGCGCGGCGCTACGAGCGGGTCGTGGAGGAGCCCGGGAAGGAGGCCGCCTACCTCCCCCTGGAGCCCGGCGCGCCGGTGAAGAGCGGGGACCGGGTCCGGGTCACCCTGACCCTCGAGAGCAAGAACGACTACGAGTACATCCTCGTCGAGGACCCGAAACCCGCGGGCCTCGAGGCCGTGGAGACGCATAGCGGCTGGCGCTGGGAGGGCCTGGGCTACCAGCTCGAGCTCCGGGACGAACGGGTGGCCCTCTTCCTATCGGACCTCCCGGAGGGGAGGCACGAGGTGAGCTACCTCCTCCGGGCCGAGGTCCCCGGGGCCTTCCACGCCCTCCCGGCCCGGGCCGAGGCCATGTACGTCCCCGAGGTCCGGGGCACGGGCGACGAGGCGCGATTCCAGGTCCTGGACCGGTGACCCGCCGGCGCCGGCGGTTCGCCCTGGTCCTGGCGGCCCTGGGCCTGGGCCTGGCGGTGGGGGCCTACGTCCTCCTGCGCACCCGGGTCGGCCCCTTCCTCCACCTCCAGGCGTTGTTCGGCGACTCGGCCCTGGCCCGGGAGCGCCCCGCGGGGTTC
The DNA here is from genome assembly GCA_016209495.1 of Planctomycetota bacterium. Classification (GTDB taxonomy): domain Bacteria; phylum Planctomycetota; class JACQVX01; order JACQVX01; family JACQVX01; genus JACQVX01. The sequence continues at coordinate 15,775 of JACQVX010000002.1, read as the reverse complement.
GAGGCCCGCCTGGCCGCCGACATGGTGCGCCTGGCGGCCTACCGGGGCGGCCTCGAGCGCGTGGCCGCCGAGCTGGCCGCCCTGAGGCGCGAGGTGCCGGCAGAGGCCGCCTCCCTCGGGGCGCCCGGGAGGCGCCGGCTCAAGGACGTCTGGGCCTCGCTCCTGGACTACCACATCGGTTGCGAGGACCTGAAGGTCTACTACCAGGGCTTCCCCGGCGTCCCCTCCCTCGACCCCGGGGGGAACGAGTGGAGGCACTCCAGGGCCTTCGCCATCGCCTTTCTGATCCACCTCCTCCAGGTGGACTCGGCCCGCGAGTTCATCGACCCATTCCTCGCCGACCGGGACTGGGAGGCGATCCTGGATGAGGCCGACCCGGGGCGCGGGATCCCGGCGGGCTGCTACGGCCGGCTGAAGCTCCGGGTGCTCCACCTCCAGACCCTGGCGGAGGTGAGCCTCCTGGCCGCCTACCACGACGGCCCGATGAGGGGCCACTACCGCGACCGGCGCGCGGCGGCCCCGGACGCCCCGGACGCCTGGGTGGAGGGGGCCATCGACCGGCTCTACCCCCGGGTGAAGGCCTGGTACCGCGAGGAGGGGGCGGCACAGATCCTGGCCAACGCCCAGGACGTCGTCACGGAGGACCTCTTCGCGCGCTGGTTCCCCCTCCAGAAGGAGGTGGCCGAGTGGATGGGGGACACGCGCCTGAAGGGTCGCGCCCCGCTCATCGCGCGCTCCCAGGTCCAGGAGATGCAGCCGGCCCTGGAGCCGGGGGACATCATCCTGGAGCGGCGCAACGGCTATCTGAGCAACGTGGGACTGCCCGGCTTCTGGCCCCACGCGGCCCTATACCTGGGGACGCCGGAGGAGCTGGCCCGGTTCATGGACGGGGACCCGGAGGTCCGCGCCGGGTGCGTCGCTCGGGGGGCCACGGGCGTCCTGGACCTGGTCCGCGCCCTTCGCCCCGTGGCCCTGGCGGCGTGGGCCGGGGACGAGGCCGCTCACGGCGACCCGCCCCGGGTCATCGAGGCGGTGAGCGAGGGGGTGGTCTTCAGCTCCCTGGAGCATTCCTGCGACGCGGACTACGTCGCCTTGCTCCGGCCTCGCCTCACCCGGCTGGAACGCCTGGGGGCGATCACCGCGGCCCTGGGCCACTGGGGGAAGGCCTACGACTTCAACTTCGACTTCGTCACCGACGACACCATCGTCTGCTCGGAGCTGGTCTGGAAGGCCTACCAGCCGGACGCGGGGCGGCGCGGCCTGGATTTCCCGCTGAAGGAGGTCCTGGGCCGGCGGGTCTTCCCCGCCCACGAGTTCGCCATGGCCTGGCTCCAGGGCCTCGCCTCGGGCCAGGGACCGCTGGACCTGGTGTGGCTGCTGGACGGCCGGGAGGCGGAGGGCGGGGCGGTGCGGGGCACCGAGGAGGACTTCCGCGCCTCGTGCGCCCGGGCGCGCTGGGCCATCCTCCGGCCGTAGGAGTCGCACGACACCAGGCCGGGGCCTCGCCGGCCCGCATTGACGGCCGCTCGCCGGGCCACGTATCATGATCGTCCTTGCCCGAGGCAAGGGGAGGAGGGACGTCATGGCCTCCATCGGGTCCGTTCCGGGGGGTGCGTTCGGTCTGGGGAGGGGGCTCGTCCACAACGCGGGGTCCCTGGGCGGCAAGACCCCCACGATGGGGCAGCCCAAGGCCACGCTGGCCACCCCCGGCAGCAGCCTGGAGTCGCCCCGTTTCAGGGTGATGGCGGCCGCCGACCGGCCGCCGGCGACCGGGTCCCTGGGGGGGACGAGGAACGTCCTGGACGTCCTGGCCTGAGAGGGCCTCCACGCCCGGGGGCGTCGGAGGGTGCATGGGCGAACGGGTGGACGCGCACTGCCCGGGTTGCGGGCGCGAGGGCACGGCGCCCGCGGAGTGGGCCGGGCGCGTGGTGCGCTGCAAGCACTGCCGGGGCCGTATCGTCATCGGCGGAGGCGGCGGGGTCGGCGCCGCGGGGACGGGCGGGGCCGCCGAGGCTCCCCTCGCGCCCCGCGAGCCGAGGCGCACGGGAGATGGGCGCCGGCGCGTCCCCCGGGTGCGGTCCAGGGCGGGGGCTACCCGCCCCGTGGAGCTGGAATCCCGGGAGAAGGAGATGCTGGACGCGGTCTACCGCGCGGGACATCGCCCGGGGCTGAGGGAGGTCCTGGGGCGGGCCCTGGAGCGCGGGGGCGAGCTCCTCTTGGGGAAGCCGGGCTACGTGGTGGGCCAGGGGACGCGCTTCATCCTGCTGGGGGCCGGGCGCCAGGGGGTGGAGGCCCTCCAGGCCCTCACTGCGGCGGTGGAGGCCGAGAGACGCACCAAGGGCAAGGTCAACCCCGTGAAGGAGACCCTGGCCTACGGCTACACCGTGGCGAGGGGCGAGGTGGGCTTCGGGGGGAAGGCCGTGGCGCGGCTCCGGGAGCCGGCCTGCCGGGAGGGGGACCTGGTCCACCTCCGGACCCGGGGCCCCATACCCCGGCTGGCGGAGCTGCGCAAGCGGTTCCGGGGACTGGACCCCGGGCAACCCCACGTGGCCATGGCCCTCATGACCCTGGACTTCCAGCGCGGGGCCCAGGTGCGCGTCCGCATCCTGGGGGAAGGGTTCCCCCCGGAGTCCGAGGTCTACTTCGTCCACGAGATGGACGTGGACGCGCGATCCGGCGCCCACGACTATGTCCTCGTCTCCACAGGCGCCCTGGAGGCCGAGGGCGCAGGGGCCTCCGACGGCGGCTAGTCCCTTGCGCCTGGCCGACGACCTCTACGTCCTGGCGCGGGTGGAGGAGGCGGGGCTCCTGGATCGGGGCGCCCTCCTGGACTGCCTGGCCGCGGTCCAGACCACGCGGCAGGCCGATGGCGGACCCCCGGTCCGCGACGCCCTCCTGGCGCGCCACCCGGACCTGGCCGAGCGCCTGGGGAGGCTGGGCCGCGGGACGGCCGTCCCCGGGACCGAGGCCCTGGTGACGGCGTGCGCCTATGCCTCCAGGTTCGCCCTCGCGACCCACAAGGAGCTGCGGGTCGCCCTGGCCAGCATGCTGCCCGCCACCAATGTCCTCCACGAGGCGCTGGAGGAGCTGCGCATCACCCAGGAGGTGGTACGCCGTGGCTTCGCGGACCCGGAGAAGGTGGCCGAGTGCCGCCTGGAGCATGCCCGGCGCCGCCGCCAGGGGGAGGCGGTGGACCTGGCCGCGCTCCTGCTAGAGCGCGGGGCGGTGAGCGGCGAGCAATTCGCGGAGCTGGCCTTCTCCGCGGACAAGCTGGCCAGCCCCGAGGACGTGGCCCGCCCCCGGCCCACGGGGGCGGTCCCGGGCCTGCCCTGGCTGGTGGCCAGCGGCCTCACGGCGGCGGCGGTCCTGGTGGTCCTTGGGATCCAGGTCCTGTCCTCCCCCCCTGCGACGGGGCCGCAACTGGGCGGGCCCGGTACCCCCCCGGGGGGGGTGGAGGGCGCCTCCAGCACCGCAGAGTGGATCGAGTCGGTCGGGAGGCCCCCGGAGGGGCCGGCCACCGGGGAGGTCCGCGCCAGGCCCCTGGGCGGCTCCCTCTACGAGGCGATGGTCTCGACGGCTGCCCGGTGGATGGAGGAGGCCCCGCCGCCGCCCCAGGAGTCGGCCGCGGGGGAGGCGGTCCGGGTGGCCCAGGTCGTCCTCCGGGAGGGGGCCCTCCGGCGGCCGGCCGCGTCGGGTGGCCGGGGTGCCGAGGGGGCGCCGCCCTTCCGCCTGGTGGGGGAGGCCTCGGTGCCGGACGGGACCCGGGTGGACTCGGCCCTGGTCTTCCAGGGCCAGGTGGTGAGCTGGGCGACCACCCTCACCCGGGACCAGGCCTTCGAGGTCGGTTTCGGTCCCTTCGGGGGCCGGCGCGTGCAGCACGGGGCCTACACGGTCCACGTGCGGGTCCACCAGCCTCGCGACCCCCGCGAGACCCGGCGCCGGCAGCGGCCCCTGGAGACCCGGCTCGACTTCCGCGAGGGGACCGAGGCCGAGGCCAGCGCGGACCGCCAGGCCGAGGCCGCGTTCATCCGCGCCCGTCTCCAGTGCGTGGGCTACCTCCAGGGCGGCCTGGAGGACGAGTTCGCCCGGGCCCGATCGGGCATGGGCCGGGAACTGACCTGGCCCATGTGGCTGGAGGGGTGGCGCGGGGAGCTGGAGCGCCTGGGGCCCGCCTCGATCCGGGACTACCGGGAGCGGGAGGTCCTGGCCCCCTGCTTCCCGGAGGTCCTCACCCGCGTGGACGGGATCTTCGAACGGCTGTCCCGGCTCGCGGACAGCCGCGCCCGGGTCGTGGAGGCCGCCCGGGGCCGACCCGCCGTGGCCGGGGCCGAGGACCCGGAGGCGGCGTCCCTGCTCGCGGAGCTGGGCCGTGCAAGGGAGTGGGTCGAGAAGCGGGTGGGCGGGGGATGAGGCGGCGTGTTCACCCGGGACCACATCCTCGCCCTCTCCAGCGTCCTGGACCAGGGGGCCATCGCGCCTGCCCAGATCGCGTCGTGTCTCAAGGCCATCGAGGGCGTCCGGGGCGACGCGGACGCGGTCCTGGGCCGGCTGGTCCAGGAGGGGCTCGCCTCGGCGACCCAGGCCGCGCTCCCGCCCCCCTCGGCCTCCGCCACGCAGTTGGTGGAGTCGGCCATCCGCGCCCTGGACCCTCGCGGCGCCCTCCCGGACACCCGTGCGGATCGCCTCGCGCCGGGGGAGCGCTTCGGGCCCTTCGTCATCGAGCTGCCCCTGGGCTGGGGCGGCATGGGGACCGTATACCTCGCGCGCCACACCGAGCTGGAGCGACCCGTGGCCCTGAAGGTCATCTCCCCCGAGGCCCTGGGGAACCCCGGCTCGGCCGTCCGATTCCTCCGGGAGGCCCGTCTGGCGGCGCGGGTGCGCCACCCTCGGGTGGTGTCGGTGCACAGCGCAGGGCAGGTGGACGGCGTGCACTACATCGAGATGGAGCGGGTGGACGGGACCAGCCTGGACCACGTCCTCGCCCAGGGACAGCTCGCGGTGAACGAGGCCGTCCGGATCATATTGCAGGCGGCCGAGGGCCTCGCGGCGGCCCACACGGCCGGGGTGGTCCACAGGGACGTGAAGCCCGGGAACCTCCTGGTGCAGCGGGACGGGGGCGTGAAGGTGAGCGATTTCGGCCTGGCCCGATCTGCGGCGGAGCAGGGGATGGCCCTCACGCGCGCGGGCCAGGTCATCGGCAGCCCGCACTACATGGCCCCGGAACAGGTGCGGGGCCAGGAGGTGGACGCGCGGGCCGACGTCTATTCCCTGGGGGCCACGCTCTACCACTCCCTCACGGGCCGGCCTCCCTTCGAGGGCGAGGGGGTCATGGAGCTGCTCCAGAAGCAGCTCCGCGCCGAGCCCCTCTCCCCGCGGGCACGCAACCCGGCGGTCCCGGAGACGCTCTGCGTGGTGCTCTCCCGGATGATGGCCAAGGAGCCCGCGTCTCGCTACCCGGGCATGGCGGCGGTCCAGGCGGTGCTCGCCCCCTTCGCCCGCGCCCCGGAGGCCGCGCCGGACGAGGCCCAGGGGACGGCCGGGGGCCCTGCCCCGGGGGGCCGCTTCGGGCCCTACCGGCTCTACCGCCTCCTGGGCGAGGGCGGGATGGGTCAGGTCTGGCTCGCCGAGCGGGAGGGCGGGGGCGCCCCGGTGGCCCTGAAGCTCCTCCGTGGGACGGGCGGGTCCCTGGCCCGGACGCGCTTCGAGCGCGAGGCGAGGTCGGCCGCCGCCGTGGACCACCCGGCGGTGGTGCGGGTCCTGGAGTTCGCCCTGGAGTCGGAGCCGGCCTGGATCGCTATGGAGTACGTGCGGGGGCGGACCTTGCGCGAGCGCATCGACGCGGAGGGGCCGCTCCTGGCGGGGGAGGCCATGGCCCTCCTCGCGCCTTGCCTGGAGGGCCTCTCGGCGGCCCACGCGCGGGGCATCGTCCACCGGGACATCAAGCCGGAGAACCTGCTCCTCCCGGAGGGGGGGGGCGTGAAGATAGCCGACTTCGGCCTGGCGAAGTCCACCGAGGACCGGGAGGCCCTCACCCTCACGGGGACCGCCGTGGGGACGCCCTACTACATGGCCCCGGAACAGTGCAGCGGCGACGCCGTGGACGAGCGCACGGACCTCTACTCCCTGGGGGCCAGCTTCTACCACGCCCTGGCCGGGCGGCCGCCCTTCGACGCGGACACCCAGATGGCCGTCCTGATGCACCACCTGGAGACGGCCCCGAGGCCGCTCCTCGAGGCGGCCCCGGGGGTCCCGGAGGGGCTGGCGGCCCTCGTGGAGAACCTGCTGGCCAAGCAGCCGCGCCGGCGCTACGCGTCGGCCGCCGCCGCCCTGGCGGACCTGGGGCGGGTCACGGAGGGCCGCGGCGTGCGGCGCTCCGCCGGGGCCTTCCTCCCCTACGGGCCGAGGCGGCGCGCGCGCCGGTCCCTGGTAGCGGTGGGTCTGGGGAGCGCGGCCCTCATGGCCGTGGTGGCGCTTCCGGCGGTCTGGTGGCTGACCCCGGTGCGCCTGGTCCTGCGGTCACCCGAGGGGCCCCAGGGCCCCCTGGTGGAAGTGGGCTACGACACCTCGCGCGCCACGGGGGTGCGCGCCCACTGGTCCGTGGACGGCGCCCGGACCTGGCTAGAGGCCACGAGCGCGCGGGAACCGCCCGCCGGCGAGGGGCGCTACCTCTGGGACGCGGGGACGGACCTGGGCGCCCTGGCGCCCCGGCGGCGGTTCCCGGAGGTGATCGTCCGCCTCGCCCCGTCCCGTGGGGAGCCCAAGGCCACTCGGCCCTTCCCCGTGGACCTGTCCAGCCCCCCGGTGATCCGCCTCGTGGAAGGGCCCGCGGGTGCGTCCTGGGGGCAGGTGCGGTGGTGCGTCGCCGTGGAGGACGCGGAGGGGGACGAGGTGGCCCTGGAGGCCCGCTACTCCCTGGACGGGGTCGGGGGCTTCCCCGAGGACCAGACCTGCAGCTTGCTTGGGGCCCAGGCGGCCCCCGCATCCCCATCGCCAGCGGCGGCGCGGGAGGTCTGGTGGGACTCGGAGCGGGACCTGCCCGAGGCCGATCACCCCCGGGTGGTGGTGGCCTTCTGGGGGGTGGACCGCGGGATCTCGGTCCGACGCAGCCTCCAGCCCGCGGTGTCGGGACCCCTGCGCCTCTACAACACGGTGCCCCGGGTGGAGGCCCTTCCGATCGCGGGGGTCGCCAGCGATCGGGTGGACCTGGAGCTGGTGCTGCGGGACCCGGGGGCACAGGCCTCGCACCTCGAGGTGGAGTTCAGCGCCGACGACGGCGCCACCTGGCGGGCCGCGACCCTCCAGGGGCGGCGAGCGGGCGCCCTGGAGGCGAGCCCGGAGGGGACTCTCCACCGGCTCTCCTGGGACGCCTTCGCCGACCTGGGCAACGCCCAGGTCCGGCGTTGCCGCCTGCGGGTCCGACCCATGGAGGAGTCCAGCGGTCGCCCCGGTCCCGAGGCGGTGGTCCCGGCCTTCCGCCTGGACAACCGCCTCATGGCCACCGTGGCCGGCGGCGCCGTGCGGGAGGGCGCCCCCGCACTGGAGGCGGCCCTGGGGCTGCCCGAGACGGTGCTGGCGGGTCCACGGGGCGAGGTCTATGTGGCCGACGCCCTGCACCAGCGTGTGCGGCTGGTCAACCCCACGGCCGAGGCCCTGGAGGCCTTCGGGGTCCAGGTCCCGCCGGGGGCGATGACCACCGTGGTCGGGCTGGGGGGGGCCGGTCTCGCGAGCGACGGCGACTCGGCCCTCGCCACCCAGCTCATCTGGCCCACGGGGCTGGCCATGGACGTGGCCGGAGACCTCTACGTGGCGGACCTGGGGGCGAGGCGGGTCTACAAGGTATGGAGGGACTCGGGCGTCCTGGAGACGGTAGCCGGCAACGGCGGCCGGGGTCCGGCCCGGGCCGGGGCCCAGGCCACCCGCACGGGGATCGGCGTCCCCGTGGACGTGGCCGTGGACGCGGCGGGGACCCTCTGGGTGCTGACGGCCGAGCGGCAGATCCTGGCGGTGGATCCCCACGGGCGGTTGCGGCTCCCCTTCGAGCCCTCGCCCATGCATTCCGCCGCCCCTGCCGTCCTGGGCCGCGGGATCTCGACGACCGGCTTCCAGGTGGCGGACGTGGCCCCGCGCCTCCAGGCCGGGCCCGGCGGGGCCCTCGTGGTCGCCGACGCCGTCGCTGGCGTGGTCTGGGCCCTGGGGACGGCGGAGGCCCCCGTACGCCTCTGGGGCCAGGAGGTGCCGCCGCGGGGCGCCGTGGTGGTGGCGGGCGGGGGGACCGGCCCGGCGCGCAGCGGCCTGGCCGCCACGGCCTGTGGCCTCATGCCGCAGGGCATCGCCGTGGAGGCGGACGGTTCGCTCATCGTGACGGACCTGGTCCTGGGGCAGGTCTACAGGGTGGACCCGGAGGGCCGCCTCGTCCTCATCGCGGGGAGCGGGGTGCCGGGCTCCGGCGGCGACGGCGGGCCCGCCATGGCGGCGGCCTTTCGCCGGCCCTCGGCCCTGGCGGCCAGTCCGCGCGGTGTCCTATACCTGGCCGAGCGCGAGGCGGGGCGGCTGAGGGCGATCAATCGTGACGAACGGGTGGTGGAGGTGGCAGGCCAGCGGCTGGCGCCGGGGGTCGTGGCCACCGTGGCGGGCAACGGGGCCTGGTCCGATGCGGCCCCGGGCGAGGACGCCCGCTCGGCCTGCGTCAGCCTACCAGAGGAGCTGGCCCTGGGGCACGCGGGGTCCCTCTACGTGGGCGAGGCCTGGAGGGTGCGCCGCATCGAACTCTCGACCGGGCGTTCCTGGCCGGTGGCCGGCGACGGCTCGGCTCCCTCGGTCCCCGGGGAAGGCGATGGACTCGATGCCCTGCGGGCCCGGGTGGCGCCCACCTCGCTCGCCCTCTCCCCCGCGGGCCTGCTCTTCTTCACGGACTGTCACCCGCCCCTGGGACAGGCCCGGCTCCGCGTGGTCAACCTGGGGACCGAGCCGGTGGACCTCTCCTCCGGGACCCTCCCGGGCGGCCATGTCCAGACGCTCTTCACCCTGCAGCCTCTGGCGAGCGGCCTCCCGCTGGCGAACCTGCGCGTGGCCACGGACCCGGCGGGGGATGTCTACCTGGCGGTCCTCCTCCAGTCGAGCTGGGACCCGGCCAGGGGCGTGGTCGCGGGTCGCCCGGCCCGCACGGCCCTGGTGCGCTTCAATCCCTGGGCGCGCCCCATCGACCGGGGCGGGCCCATCCCCCCCGGGGGCACGGCTAGCCTGGGCGGGGAGGGGGAGTCCCTGGAGGACGGCGTGGCGGCCCCCCTCGCCCGCGTGGGCCACGTCACGGCCCTCCATGTGGACCGCCAGGGCTTGCTGTGGGTCGGCGAGGGGGGGGACCTGAAGCCGCAGGTGGCCACGCGCCTCAGGGCCTTCAACCTGGCCCCCGCGCCGGTGGCAGCGGGGGGGGTGACGGTGGAGCCCGGCTGCGTCCGCACCGTGGCCGGGACCGGGGTGGACGCCTGGGGGGTGGACGGAGTCCGGGCCCTGGAGGGCGGCATCTCCGGCGTCCGGGGGGTAGCCACGGCCCCGGACGGCTCGGTCTACTTCACGGACCTGACCTACGACCGGGTGCGCTGGATCGACCCCGGGGGCCGGATCTGGACCGTGGCCGGGGTCCTGCAGCCCGTCTACACCCGGGAGATCACGGCGAACGGTTACAACGGGGACGGCCGCCGGCCCCTGGACGCCTTCCTCAACGGGGTCGCGGGCCTGGCCAGGGACGACGAGGGCAACCTCTACGTGGCGGACATGCTGAATCATCGCGTCCGCAGGTTCGCGCACTAGCGTAGGCCGTCGCGCGTGAGCCGCAGCCTGGGAAGGGGACCGCGGGACCGGGTGTGCCTTGCAAGCGAACGGGCCCACGGTCTCCCGGGGCCCCGGGGGGCGAGGGGTGGAAGGCCAGGGCGAAGACCCGCTTGAGAACGAGGCCCGGTCGCCTGCAGCCCTGGCCCCCTCACGCCCACGCCCACGCCTTCGACCACGCCCACGACCGCGCCCACGACCACGACCACGAACACGCCCATCCATGAGTTACATTATCGGGGCCGTCTCCTGGGATCATCACCCAGGCGCAGTTCTCGTGTCTCGTCGCGGCGGTGGTCATCTCCGCGATGCTCCCCACGTTCATCGCGCTGAAGTGGTTCTCGCCGTCTCCCTTGCTGGTGGAGCTCGAGAACCGTGCGCTCGCGGCCAGCATGCCCGTGGATCTCCATGGCGGCGATGGGAGGAAGGACACCATCCACCAGAGGGCGGTGGGCCAGAGGGACGGTCGGGAGTGAGGAAGGCCATGTTCCAGAAGATCCTGGTGGCGCTCGACGGTTCGGAAGGCTCGTGGTCAGCCCCCACGATCGCGCTCGACGTCGCCAGGCGGTACGGTGCCGAGGGCATGGGGCATTCCAGCGCGGTTCTTGCCCCTCCCTCCCCGTGGCCTCCGGTCGCCTGGGTGGCCCGATGCGGTGGTTCCACGACCCAGTTTCCGGGAACGACCCTCGTGGGGCCGCGTGCGGCGCTCGGAAGCGGGTCACGGGGGACTCCGAGGACAACGGGGGGCAGTGTAGCGGCGTACTGCCCCCTGGCGCCCGGGGGCCCGCTGCTCAGGCGGCAAGGAGTCGCGTGAGACACCGAGGCCGAGCGAGAAGGCCGATGGCGAGGAGACGCGACGACGAGTGACGAACACGTCCATCCATGCGTTACAATGGGGACGGCCGCCGGCCCATGGAAGCCTTCCTCGATGGGGTCGCGGGCCTGGCCAGGGACGACGAGGGCCGCCTCCACGTGGCGGACATGCCGAGTCACCGTGTCCGCAGGTTCGCGCACTAGCGTGGGCCATGGCGCTCGAGCCGCGGCGTGGGAAGGGGACCGCGGGACCGTCCTCCTCTTCGCCCTGGGGATGCTGTCCCTCCTGGCCCTGGTGGGGGCCACCCTCTCCATTCTGGTCCGCGTGGAGCGCATGGCGGCGGAAAGCTACCTGAGCGGGGTCCGCGCGCGCCTCGCGGTCCAGGCGGGCCTGGAGGCGGCCCGCGGCGGCCTGGCCCATGCCCTGAGCCGGGACGCCTTCCTGGGGGTCCGCGACACGTGGTGCTTCCGCTCGGATGACGGCCTCCGGCCCGGGTGCGGGACGCCCCTGGACGGGGCCCTCCACCCCTCGTTCGAGCGGGTACTCCCCCCGGCGCCAGGGCTCGCGGGCGGTCCGGTCTCGGGCTGGATCGAGGGCGCCGGGCGGCCTCGCTTCACCCTGAAGGTCCAGGACTGCCAGGGGCAGCTCGACCTGAACGGGACCCAGCCGGCCTTCCCGGAGATGCTGGAGGCCCTGGGGAGGGCCATCGCCGACGAGTACGGGCTCCCCAATCCGGTCCCCCCGGGGCGGGGGCGGCTCGTCGTGGAGGCCCGGACGCGGCTCTACGGCGGGCGCTTCCGCGCCAAGGCCGGACTCGCCCTCGCGCTGCGGCAGGGGGCCGGTCCGTGGACCGCCGGGGAGGTCCGCGACTACCGGAACCTGGCGGACTTCGTCACGGTCCACGGGGAGGTGGACCACTCCATGGTGGCGCCCCTGCCCGGGGGCCCGCCCCTCGGCCCCTGCGAGCCGGAGCGCCTGCCTCGCTCGCCGGTGAACCTCAACACCGCCAGCGTCCCGGTCCTCGTGGCCTGCCTGGCCGGCTTGCAGGGGAGCGCCTGGACCTGGCGCAACCAGCCCCAGGTGGTCCTGGGGGAGCCCACGGTGCGGCTGGACGAGGAGTCCGTGGGGCCCATGGCCTATGCCACGGCCCTGGACCTGGCGCGCCGGATCCACGAACGGCGGCTCCAGGTCGGGGCCTTCACCTCCTGGCAGGATTTCAGGACCTTCCTCGAGTCGGTCCTCGGGTCGGACCCGTCGGCCGAGCGGACGGTGGACCTGGTCCTGGCCTCGGCCGACCCCCGCCTCCGTCCCCTCTGGAGCGAGCTGCCCCTGGGCCTGGCGCGCACCGTGGGCAAGCTGCGCCTGGACCCGCTCACGGCCACCACCGAGCTCACGCTCCAGACCGGGGGTGCCTTCGAGGTGGAGTGCCTGGCACGGGTCCACACGGTCTCCGGGGACCTGGCCGCAGAGGCCACCGCGCACCGGGTGATCCGGGTGGTCCGCACCACGCTCCACGCCACCCAGCGCGACTTCGAGCAGGTCGGCCGCGACCCGGCAGGCGCGCCCCTCTACCGGGGAGTGCAGACGGGGCCCGAGTCGGTGACCGCGAGGGGCGTGGCCGGGGCCTCCGACTGCGATGGCTTCGTGTCCCTCTCCAGCGAGATGGGCCCCGCGAGCTGGCCGGGGGAGAGCTTCTTCTCCCCCTTCAACGCCGGCCTGGACGCCGCCTTGGCCAAGGGCTCCGCGACGGCCACCCCCGCCAAGGAGCCCCGCTCCCCCCTCTGTCTTGGAGGGCAGCTCGCCCCGGACGGGGTCCACTCCTGGCGGGAGCCAGGGGCCATGAAGGACCTCTTCTACGACACCCAGGCCAACGTCCCCCTGGAGTCGGGCCGCGCCGGGATGTGGGTGAGGTTGCACCTGCCCCCGGAGGCGGGGAGCGACGAGTGCCTGCTCTACACCGTGGTGCCGGACCCGGACCAGGACGGGGGCGGGGTGATGTGGAGGCTGGAGCGCTACGGGCCTACCCTCAAGAGCACCCGCGTCTACTATGGGGTCCCGAGCAAGAAGTACGTCCTCTCCCGCTTCCCCTACTGCTACTCGGAGACGGTCATGGGCATAGGCTCCTGGCGGCCCGGCGAGTGGCACTACGTGGAGCACATCTGGTGGGCCGGCGTGGAGCAGTTCCTCTACGTGGACGGCCGCCGCGCTGCGCTCTATAACACCATCCCCACCCGTATCGAGGTGCCCCGGGGTTGGCAGGGTCCCTATCCCTCCGGGGACGTCCTCTACCTGGACTTCATCGTCGAGGTCATCCAGAAGGCCTTTCGCCTGCGCACCTACGAGAGCCGGCCGCGCCTCTGGGTGGGGGGCTATCGCTACTACAACCCTTCCTCCACCGACATCTACGACCTGGGGGCCTTCGGCTCCGGGACCAAGGAGCGCTTCGCCAACGCGAGCATCGACGAGCTGCGCGTCTGGGATGCGCCGAGCAGCTCCCCCGCGGGGTACGTCCCCTACTCCCGCTTCCAGGTGAGCGAGGCCTCGCCGGCGGTCTACGAGGGAAGCATGGCGCTCCCGGACGGGGCCCTGCGGGTCCTGGGGCTCACCTACGACGTGGAGGTCCCCCGCTGGTGGGACCGCCGCGAGGTGGACCCGAGCCTCTCCCCGGAGGCCCTGCGCGAGCAGCTCCGGAAGGAGCTGGTCATCGAGCTATCCGTGCGCAGGCCGTCCGACGGGCAGTGGGTAGTCCTCGGCCCCGAGGCGGGGACGGTCACCTCCGTGGCCGAGGGCTTCCGCCTGGGGGGCTATTCCCTGGAGCTGCCGCTGTGGGGACCCTCCGGGCCGGTCCGAACCCTGGAGTACCGTTTCCGTGTGACCCGCCCCGAGCCCACCCTGAGGATGATCCGTAGCCCGATCTTCATCCGGGCGGTCGCGGTCGCGACCACGGCGCCCGGCGCGGAGTCCGGGTTTTGAGCCCGGTCCGGCTCGCCGGCCTGGCGCTGGTAGTGGCGTGGGTGCCCTGGTGGGGCGCCTACGCCCAGGCATCCCCATTCCGGGACGTGGCCATCGCCGACCGGCGAGCGGAGGAGGAGGCGATCCGGGCCAGCGGCCGCGCCTCGCTCCCCGAGGGCACGGTCGTGGTGGCGGGGCTCTGGTTCCAGGGGCGCATGGGTCCCTGGGCCAGGGCCGCGGTGAAGGACGGGCGATTCGAGGTGCGCGTGGCGCCGGTGCGCGGTCGCGTGGTCCACGGCGAGTACCGGCTGCGCATCGAGGCACGGCCCGAGGACCAGCCGCCGGAGCTGGCTCGCTCGCTCTCCGGCGCCGCCCCGCTGGAGGAGTCCTTCCCCCTGGGCGACCCTGCCGAGCGGCAGGCCATCCTGGAGGCGGTGCACCGCCGGCTGGCCCTCGCCCGGTGGGCCCTGGTGGAGGGCCACCTCGTCCACCGGCACCAGGCGGCGGTGGCCCTGGGCTATGCCCGCGCCGTCCTGGGCGGGGGGCGCGCCCTGGCGGAGGAGACCCTGGCCGAGCGGGAGGCCCTGCGCGACGCCTGGGAGGCCTACCAGGACGGGTTCCATGAGGCGGTCCTGGACCCGGCGTATGATCGCTACTCCGTCGGGGCCGGCGAGGTCTTTCTCTCTCCCCTCCCCGAGGCGGAGGAGGAGGTGGAGAACCTCTTCCATGCCCTGGACCTCTGGGAGGCGGCGCAACGTCGGGACCTCCATGCCCTCCTGGCGCTGCCCCTCTCCCCCTTCGACCCGGCGACCGGCTTCGTGGACGACGCCTCCGCCCGGGTGCGGGTGGAGGGCCTGCTGGCGCAGCTCACAAGCGCCCTGGAGACCTTCCGCGAGGCCGAGGGGCTGTCCGATGTCGCGCCGGAGGAGGTGGAGGGCTGGCCCCCGGCCGCCCTTCACTACCGCTCTCCCCTTCCGCCCTTCGTCCTGGAGCGCCCCGGGCCCGCCTGGACGTACCTCTACATGCCCGAGTGGTTCCCCGTGGTCGCTGCCCTGGTCCCCCCAGGCGAGAAGCCGGAATCGGGTGTGCGGGTCTACCTGGAGCTGGTGTGGCTGGCGGCCCCTTTCGACGAGGCGGGAGCCGAGGCCTGGCTGGCGGCCCGCGTGGCGCGGGACTGGAAGGCCCGGGCGGCGCGGGTGGTGGAGTCGCTCCGGCCCACGGGTGGTGGGGAGGAGCCCCCGACTCGCTACGCCGCCACGGTCGAGATGGGCGCCCCCCCCGAGACGCGGCGGGTCCGGGAGGAGTTGCTGCTCTGCCCCTGCCTTCGCGAGGGGGTGGTGTTGCGCCGGGAGGCCCCGGTTGCCCGCTGGACCGGGTCCCTGGGCGAGACCCTGGACAGCCTTGGCCGGCACCTCTCCTGGGGTGAGGGCTGCCCCCTGGGGCGGTAGGCGGCCCAGGCGTGTCCGTCCGAGGACGGCGTGTCCGGATGGCTACACCCCGGTGGGCGTGCGCGCGGCATCGTCCTTGGCGCAACAGGCTGCGCCGTGGTTGTGTCGTGCTGGGTGGGGTTTCGGTGGCGCGTGGCATGATGGCTGTTAGGTGAAGGGGTTCGGACCGCCAGTCCAGGCGTGAGGGAGGAGAGGGATGGGAATCAGTTTCTATCGTAGATGGTATGGCCACGCCCGGGTTCTGGCCGTCGGCTTCATCTTCTCGCTGGCCTGTACCGGCTCGGCCCGGGCCCAGTCCCAGCCGATCAATTGCAATCCCACCTTCTCGGCCCCGCCGCCGCCCTACTGCGCGCCCATCGACGAGGGGTCCACCAGCGGCAAGAGTTTCTGGGACAACGTGAGCGACGCCCTCAACAACGCGTTGCAGGGGCTCACCTGCTGCCGCAACGGTGCATGCCCGCAGCACGGGGGGGCGCCTACGCCTACCCCCACGCCCACGCCCGAGGCCACGCCAGAGGCCACGCCTACCCCCACGCCTACGCCCGAGGTCGCTCCCGAGGACACGGGGGGGGGCGGGGGCGAGGAACCGGCCGCCCCGGCGGAGAAGCCGGTGATCAAGCGCAATCCGGTCAAGGTCTACCTCGAGCCGGAGGTGTATGACGGTTGATTCTCGGGGGGGCACCGAAGACGGTTCCCCCCCGATGTCCCCCCCTCGGCGGGGGGGAGGGGCTCTGAT
>JACQVX010000081.1 GCA_016209495.1 Planctomycetota bacterium | reverse complement strand
CGGCAGGACCTGGACCGCCTGCGGCGGCTCCCCAAGGTGGACCTGCACTGCCACCTGGACGGGAGCCTGCGGGTGCGGACGGTCCTGGAGCTGGGGCTGGCCTCGGGGGCGCGGCTCCCGGCGCGGGACGTGGACGGGCTCAGGCCCTACTGCCAGGTGCCCCCGGACTGCCGGGGGCTGGCGGGCTTCCTCGCGGTCTTCCCCCTCCTGACCGCCGTCCTGCGAAACCGCCAGGCCGTGCGGCGCGCGGCCCTGGAGCTGGGGGAGGACGCGGCCGCGCACAGGGTGATCTACCTGGAGGCACGTTTCGCGCCCTACCTATTCGAGGCGGAGGGCTTCACCGCCGCCGACGCGGTGGAGGCGGCCCTGGCGGGCATGGCGGAGGCGCGGCGGCGCCACGGCATCCAGATGGGCCTCATCGTGGACATGCTCCGGGACATCGGGCCCGAACGCGCCGAGGAGATGGTGGACCTGGCCCTGGAGTGGCGTGGCCGCGGGGTCTCGGGGCTGGACGTGGCGGGCGACGAGTCCCTCCCCCTGACCCAGGCCCACCGCAGGGCCTTCCGGCGGGCCCGGGAGGCGGGCCTCCCGGTGACGGTCCACGCCGGGGAGTGCGGGCCCCCCGCGAACATCCGGGAGGCCCTGGACGAGCTGGGGGCGCGCCGCATAGGTCACGGGGTGCGGCTGGGCGAGGACCCGGGCCTGCTGGCCGAGGTGGCGCGGCGCGAGGTCCCCCTGGAGATGTGTCTCACCTCCAACGTCCAGACCTGCGCCGTGCCCTCCTACGAGGCCCACCCGATGCGGCGTTACCTGGAGGCGGGCCTGGAGGTGACCATCAACACCGACGACCCGGGCGTGAGCGCCACGGACTGGACCCGGGAGTATGCCCTGGCGAGCCGCCACCTGGGGCTGGGGGACGAGGCCTTTCGCCGCATGGCCCTCACCGCCGCCCGGCACGCCTTCCTGGGCGAGGCCGAGCGGGAGGCGCTGGCGCGGCGCATCCGGGAGGACGAGGCATGGAGGAGCTGATCCGGAGGGCGACGGAGGCACGGGAGGCGGCCTACGCCCCCTACTCGGGCTACCGCGTCGGGGCGGCGGTGCGGGTCGGGGGCCGGGTCTACACTGGCTGCAACGTGGAGAACGCCTCCTACGGCCTCACCGAGTGCGCCGAGCGGGTGGCCATCTTCAAGGCGGTGAGCGAGGGGGCCCGGGTGGTGGAGGCGCTGGCGGTGGTGGTGGATGGACCGGACGTGGCGCGCCCCTGCGGGGCCTGCCGGCAGGTCATCTGGGAGTTCGGCCCGCGCGCGCGCATCGTCATGGGCAACGTGGACGGCCGCCACGAGGAGAGCACGGCGGAGGAGCTCCTGCCCCACTCCTTCGGCTTCGACGGCTTCCGCCCGGCCTCGGGGGGGGACTAGGCCGTGGGGGGCGTATCCGCGGCGGCGGCGGGCCTGCCGGCGGCTCCCATGGTCTACGGCATCGAGGACCGGCCCCCGCTGGCCCGTGCCCTGGTCCTGGCCCTGCAGCACTGCCTCACGATGTTCGGCGCCACGGTGAGCGTCCCCCTGCTCCTGGGTCCCATGATGGGCATGGGCCCGGCGGAGATCGCCGTCCTGGTGTCCTCCGTGATGGTCTGCTCCGGGGTGGCCACCTTCCTGCAGGTGACGGTGGGGACGCGGCTCCCCATCATCCAGGGGGTTTCGTTCAGCTTCCTCGGGACGTTCTTCGCCATCATCGCCTATGTCAAGGCGCATCCGGTGGAGGGGGTGAGCCAGGGCGCCCTCACGATGCAGTACATCGCCGGGGCCGTCCTGGCGGGCGCGGTGGTGGAGACGTGCGTGGGCTTCAGCGGCCTGGTGGGCCTGCTCCGGCGGGCCCTCTCGCCGGTCGTGGTGGGGCCGGTGATCATGATCATCGGCCTGGCCCTCTTCAAGCACGGGGCGCCCAAGGCGGGGCAGTCATGGGCCGCCTCGCTCCCCACCATCATCATGGTGTTCCTCTTCAGCCAGGTCCTCTCCCGTCGCTACCGGGTGTTCGCCCTCTTCCCCATCCTCCTGGCGGTCCTCGTGGCCTTCGGCGGCTGCTGGGCCCTCTCGGCGGCCGGGGTGATCCCGCCGGGCCACCCGGCCCGGGTGGACCCGGGGCTGGCGGCCTCCTCCCCCTGGTTCCGGGCGGACCCCCGCGACCTGGTCTTTCCCTGGGGCCCCCCGCGCTTCGAGGCGGCCTTCTTCTTCGCCATCCTGGCGAGCTACCTGGCGTCCATCGTGGAGTCCTTCGGCGACTACCACTCCTGCTCCTACATGTCCGGGGGTGGGGACCCCACCCCCCGCCAGATCTCGCGCGGCATCGGGGCCGAGGGCCTGGGCTGCCTGGCCACGGGCCTCCTGGGGGGCTTCGCCTCCACGAGCTACTCCGAGAACATCGGCCTCATCGGCCTCACCCGGGTGGGCTCGCGCCACGTGGTGTACCTGGCGTCCTTCCTCCTGGTGGCCATCGGCCTCGTCGCGCGGTTCGGGGCCTTCGTCGCCGCCATCCCCGGGCCCGTGGTGGGCGGGCTCTACTGCGCCCTCTTCGGGCTCATCGCCGCCGTGGGGATCCAGCAGCTCGCCCGCTCCGACCTCTCCTCCGGACGCAACCTCATGATCGCGGGCTTCAGCCTCTTCATGGGGCTCTCGGTCCCCGCCTACTTCGACGGTTCCATGGTCGGGGTCTACCCCCCAGGGGGCGACGAGGTCCTGGAGGCGATCCGTGCGCGCCTCGGGGGCACGGTGGCGGACATCGTGAAGGTCATCGGCGGGACCGGGATGGCCGTCACGGCCCTCATCGGCCTCGCCCTGGACAACCTGATCCCGGGCACGCCCGAGGAGCGCGGCATCCGGGCATGAACACCGGCCCTCTGGACGGGGTCCTGGTCGCGGACTTCACCCGCATCCTGGCGGGGCCGTTCGCCACCATGAAGCTGGGGGACCTGGGGGCGGAGGTCGTGAAGGTGGAGCTGCCCGGGACGGGGGACGACACCCGCGCCTGGGGGCCGCCCTTCGTGAACGGCGAGTCCTGCTACTTCCTAAGCGTCAACCGGAACAAGAGGAGCCTCACCCTGGACCTGAAGCGGCCCGAGGGGCGCGAGGCGGCCTGGCGCCTGGTGGATCGGGCCGACGTGGTGGTCTCCAACTTCCGGCCCGGGACCATGGAGCGCCTGGGCCTCGCCTGGGACGAGGTCCACCGGCGCAACCCCCGGGCGGTCTACGCCCTCGTGAGCGGCTACGGCGACCAGGGGCCCGAGCGGGACCGGCCCTCCTACGACGTCATCGTCCAGGGGGAGTGCGGTCTCATGGACCTCACGGGCCAGCCGGACGGGCCGCCCACCAAGGCGGGGATCTCGGTGGGGGACCTGGTGGCCGGGATGAACTGCGTGGAGGGGGTGCTGGCGGCCCTTCTGGCCCGGGGGCGCACCGGCCTGGGCCAAAAGGTGGACGTGGCCCTCCTGGACGGGATGCTCCAGCTCCTCACATACCAGGGCCAGGGTTACTTCGCGACGGGCCGCTCCCCGGTGCGCATGGGGAACGCCCACCCCAGCATCGTCCCCTACGAGACCTTCAAGACCTCCGACGGCTACATCAACCTGGGGGTGGGGTCCGAGTCCCTCTGGACCGCCTTCTGCGAGCGCATGCACCTGGCGGAGCTGTGGGAGGACCCGCGCTTCGTCCGCAACGCGGATCGGGTGGCGCACAGAAGCGAGCTGCGCGCCATCCTGGCGGAGCGCTTCGCGCGGCAGACCTCGCGCTTCTGGTCCGAGCTGCTCTCCCGCGCCGGCATCCCCTGTGGGGTGATCCGCGGCGTGAGGGACGTCCTCTCGGACCCGGCGCGGCGCGCCCGGGACATGGTGGTGGAGGTGGATCACCCGGTGGTGGGCCGGCTCCCCATGGTGGGGATCCCCGTCAAGCTCTCCGGGACGCCGGGGACGGTGCGGCGGCCGCCGCCCAGGCTGGGCGAGCACACGGAGGAGGTCCTGGGGTGGCTGGGCTACACCGCGGAGGAGGTGGTGGGGCTGCGCGCCGGGGCCATCGCGTGAGGGCCGTGATCTGGGACTTCGACGGCGTCATCGTGGACGCGGAGCCGCTGCACTACGAGGCCTTCCGGCGCGCCCTGGCCGAGCGCGGGGTCGTGCTGGACAGGGAGGTCTACTACGCCGAGTTCCTGCCCCTGGACGACGCGGCCTTCTTCGAGCGGGCCCGCGAGCGGCTGGGCCTGATGGGAGACGTGGCGGCGCTCTCCCGGCGAAAGCGGGAGATCTACCAGGAGGTCCTGAGGGCCGACGGGGTGCGGGTCTTCCCCGGCGTGCGGGAGCTGCTCGCGGCGGTGGGAGGATCGCTTCGCCAGGCCATCGCCAGTGGCTCCACCGGGGGGGAGGTGCGGCAGATCTGCGCCATGGGGGGGATCACGCGCCACTTCGCGGCCATCGTCACCATCGACGACGTGGCGAGGGGCAAGCCCGCCCCCGACCTCTTCCTGGAGGCCGCCTGCCGGCTGCGGGCGGCCCCCGCGGGCTGCCTGGTCATCGAGGACTCCCCCTCGGGCGTCGAGGCCGCCCGCGCGGCCGGGATGAAGGCCCTGGCGGTGACCACGTCGCGGCCGGCCGCGGCCCTGGGGCGCGCGGACCGCGTGGTGGCCAGCCTCGAGGGCCTGGACCCGGAGGACCTGGCGAGGCTGTGGG
>JACQVX010000084.1 GCA_016209495.1 Planctomycetota bacterium | reverse complement strand
CGTGTGCGTCGTGTGCCGCCTGGAGGGGGCATGTCCCCGCCCTGGACGCGGCTCCCTGCGAGCCCCTGGGGAACGAGGGCGAGCAGCCGCACGGCTCGCTCCGCCTCGTCGTAGATGACCTGCAACCCTTCCGTTCCCGAGCGGGCCGCCTCGCGTTTGCCCAGGTGATACTGCGCATGGCTCGAGATGAGGCTCAGCGAGTTCGTGACGGCATGGATGACGTCTCCGAGTGTCCGGATCGAATGCACGTCTTCACCTCACTGAGTCTGGAAGGCGCTCCGCCGGTCTTGGCCTCCGAGGACCGGCTGGAGCGCGAAATCGCAGAAGCTGTACGGGGCCCAGGGACCGCTCCCAAGGATGGGCAGCTCCGGAAGGGCCGTGCGGACCTCCTCCACCGCCGACCAGAAGGCACCGACGGCCCGGCGCCGGACGAGGTAGTTTCCCTCGAACACCTGCCCGGTGGAGACTCGAATGAGCCGCTCCCGCCGGTCCGCGGGTCCTGGGGCAAGGACGCGAACCCGGTCGAGGCCCGAGGATAACACCGCCGACATCACGGCAGGGGGAAGCTTCACCTTGAGGCCCATCTCCACACGGCCCTGAAAATGCTCGAGATGACGGGGAAGCGAATCCAGATTCAGCGCCAGGACGTCGTGGACCTCCCCCTCGGAACGAACGTCGGTCCCGAAGCGGAATGGCACGACTGACGAGCAGACATCGAGGGCTCGACCCACGATGCGGTCGTGCCGAAGGGCGCCGCGTCGCCCCGCGTCCCTCCCCCGCCTGCCGACGAGCGCCGCGATGGGGCCGCACACGACGTCGCGAAGGTCACTCGCGCGGAGGGCATGTGCCTGGCTGGCGGGTACCACCGCGTAGAGGCAGATCGGTCCGCGCGCCCCCTCCACGGTCACCTCGCCTCCTCCGATGGGACTGCCGAGTCGTCGTCGCAGAAACTGTAGGGCGGCCAGGGGCCCGTGAGCTCGACGACAAGGCCCTCCTCGCAGAGGCGCGAGACCAGCTCCTCGGTCGTGGCGACAAGCGCGATGGAGGCCGTGATGTCCACGAGCAGGGCGGCGTTCATGACCATCGCCTCGCGCCGCCCGGTCGCCGCTCCGGAGAGCAAGGACCTGAGACGGATGTCGGTGGCAACGGAGCCCAGGGCGTCAAGGATCTCATCCATAACCTCGTTGATCCGCGCGGACGCCACCTCCGCCAGACGAGCATCGCGTCTCTTGCGGACCACAAACGCCTGGCCCGGGCTCGCCGTGGCGGCCGCTGCATCGAGTGCCTTCACCTGGGCGTCGCCCGAACAGCTCGTGCAACGAAGGGTTTCCTCGTGACAGAAGACCTTGAGGCCCCACTCCTCGCGTCCCCTGAGCGCGCTCAACGCGTCTCGGAACCGTTGCTCGTTCTCCGCGAGCGACTCGATCAGTGCGTCGGCGCTGCTGAACAGGGTGCAGAGGCGGGCGGGCACGACGGGCCCGTGCTGCATGACGTCGTTCAGCACGGCGCTGTGCCTTCGCGCCAGCGGAGCCACCCAATCGATGCACTGGAGTCGCTGCTCGAGCGTCTCGGTCGAGAACTCGCTCAGGGGAACGGGCTCGACGACGGCAACGAGGGATGAGAACGGAACGCCCTGGAGGGGGGCGACCTCGCTCGCCGGTAGCGGCTGGCCTTGGGGAACGACGCCGTAGAGATACAGGACCTGCCCGCTGCCGACTTCCACCGTCATGGGCTCCCCCCTTCCCCCACGGCCTACTTAGCCTTCGGCAGCTTGATCTCGAAGACGCCATTTCGGTACGAGGATGTGGCTGCCTGCGCGCGGACTGCCGAGGGGAGCAGGACCTCCTTGCGATACTTGCGATCACCACGGGTGGCGCTCAGGTTCAGCACGTCCTCCTTGACCTCGAAACGAATGTCGTTCGCACCGACCCCGGGCAACTCCGCCACCACGGTCAGGTGATCACCTTCATCAAACACATCGACCATTGGTTCGCGCGCCTCCTCCACGACCGCGCCCTGGCCGTTGTCCCTCACGTTCCCGAAGTTCTCGATGAGCGGCTTGCCGCCACCGCCCACGCGGACCGAGAAGCCGTAGACCGCCTTGACGCCCTTCTTCTCGTCGCCGAGCTCGCCGGATCGCTTGAACTCGCCGCCCTCTTCTCCTGCCTTCTCGGCGAGGTCCGACAGGAAGTCCAGGAAGCCACCAAGACTCCGGAACATCCCACCCAGGCCGACATCGCCCGAGCCTTGCTCGGATTGACGCCTGCGCCCCATGGCCCCTCCGTTCTGTCTGGTAGGACAGGCCGAAAGCCAGCTTGCCTTTCTCGTCATCGGCCGCCCCATTTCGGCCTGTAGGAGGCAAGAGGCAAGGCGAGTGCCAGGCGAGCGCTCGGCCAGATCTCGGACGACGATGCCGCAGGTGGCCGAGAACGCGAGGCCTGTCTTGATCGACCCTCGCAGCGTCTGCTCGTCTCCCCGTGACCCGGGAACCGACTCCGTGCGCCGACTTCCAGAACGAGGGAGGCGATGCCCGCTCAACCCGAAGAAGCCACGCCTCCAGGGTCGGTCCCCCCATGACGCATCCCCCTCCCCCGGAGATCGAGCGGACGCATCCTAGGAGACTCGCTCGCCAGGCTGCTATCGGGCCAGGACTGATTCGGGTCCAGGGGAATCCCCTACGGTGTACGAGCGGGGCATCCGGGCCCGCCTGGCCCCTCCACGACCCACCGGGTCGCCCGGTGGACGAGCCCGGTCCCCGGGTCCAGGCCGAGCTTGACCCGGATCCGGCAGCGGTGGGAGTCGATGGTCTTGGGGCTCCGGTGGAGCCGGCGCGCTATCTCCCGGGTGCCCAGGCCGCCGCCGTAGAGCTCGAAGACCTCCAGCTCGCGGTCGGTGAGCGCCTCCACCCCGCCCGGCGGCCCGGGGCCGCCCCCTCGCGAGGCCAGACGGCCCAGCACCCTCCGCAGGGTGGTCTCGCTCAGGTGGTAGCCGCCGTCCAGGACGCGCCTCAGGGCCCCCACCAGGGCGCGGGGAGACTCCGTCTTCTGGAGGAATCCGTGGGCCCCCGCCCTCAGGCAGCGGTCCGCGTATGCCCCCTCGTCGTGCATGGTGAGCACCAGGAGCCTTGCCCCGGGGCAGGCCTCCGCCAGCCGGCGCAGGAGGTCCAGCCCTCCCACGTCGGGGAGGGACAGGTCCACCAGGAAGGCGTCCACCGCCCCGCGGCGCGCCAGGGCCAGGGCCTGCCGGCCCGTCCCCGCCTCCCCACAGACCACGAGGTCGCCCTCGGCCTCCAGGACCCGCCTCAGCCCCGCGCGCACGAGGGGGTGGTCGTCCACGATGGCCACGCGGCGCCTCCCGCTCGGGCGCGCGCGCCTGGAGCCCCTCAAACCCCGCTCCGCCTGAGCGCCCAGGACCGGGGCACCCTGCAGCGGACCTCGGTGCCTCCGCCCGGGACCCGGCCCACCGCGAGACGGCCGCCCGCGGCCCGGGCCCGGGCCCTGAGGAGGCGGAGTCCCAGGCCCTCCGCGGCCTCCAGGTCCGCCGGCATCCCCACCCCGTCGTCGGAGACCCGAAGGCAGACGGCCTCGCGGTCCTCCTCCAGCCGCACCGCCACGCGTCGCGCACGGGAGTGGCGGACGGCGTTGCGCAGGGCCTCCTGGGCGATGCGGAGTAGCTGCACGGCGACCGCCCGGGGCGGCCCGCCTCCGCGGCAGCGCAGGTCCACGTCGCACGCGAGCCCGCGGGGCAGGACCTCGCGCCGGACGAAGGCCTCCAGCGCCCCCGCGAGCCCCAGGCGGTCGAGGTCCGCGTCCAGGAGCCCGGCGCCCAGGTCGTGGATACCTTCGAGGGCCTGCCCCAGCAGACCGGCCACGGCCTCGAGGGGCCCCGCCTCCCCGACCCCCCGCCGCCTCAGGTCGCGGACAGCCAGGCTCGCCGCCGCCAGCAGGGATCCCACGCCGTCGTGCAGGTCCTGGGCGATCCGCTCCCGCTCCCGCTCCACCGCCCCGAGCACCTCCGCGCCCCGCCCGGCCTCGCCGCCCCCTTCCTCCCGCGGGGAGACCCCCCGCATCACGCCCCAGACACCGCGGGCCGCCGTGCCGGCCCCCCCGCCCCTGGGCAGGAGCCAGAGCTCATGGGGCCTCCCCAGGAGGACCACTTCCTGTCGCAGGGCTTCGCCGGCCAGGGCCCGGGCCACGACCGCCGAGAGACCGCCATCGCCGTCGAAGGCGCCCTCGAGGCCGAGGCCCTCGGGCATATCCCGATCGGACCCCACCTGCCAGGCCAGCCGGCCTTCCGCGTCCAGGGCGAAGGCGATGCACCCTTCCACCACCGGATCCCTGAGGCGTGACGCTACCGCAAGGGTGCCCCGCAGCCCGGGCAGTTCGGCGCCGTGGGGTCCACCTTCTGGCCGCAGTAGGAGCAGGCGCCCCCGGCGGTGGGCGGCGGCGTGCCACCGGGTGTCGCGCCGCCTGGGGGGCTGCCTGGCGCGACCCCTCCGCGGGTGGCAATGCCGTCGCGCTCCATCTGCGCGAGCAGGTTGTTGGCCATGTTCTCGATGACGTCCCGCTGCACCTTGGAGGGCATGCGCCTGGAGGACATGAAGAAGACCAGGAACATCTGGAACCAGCTGCGCATCGAGTCCTTAAGGACATAGCTGCGCCGCTGCCCATCGAGAGTGGTCACGTCGGCGGTGAGCCGGAAGTCGTTCCCCAGGGTGACCGGGATGAGCATGACACTCAGCTCCGAGACGACGATGGCCAGGACCATGCCCCCCTGGTGCATGTCGTGCTGCAGGTTGAGCACCACCCGCGTCCCCAGCATGCCGGGGCGCGGCGGTCCCCCCAGGGCCTGCTCGACGCCCAGGCGCAGCTCCTCGTTGGGCAGGGCGTGAGGCTGCCCGACGATGGAGTATGCGGCGTCCACCACCACCCCACCGGGAACGTTCAGCCCCATGACCGACTCCCGCGGCACCTCCGGCAGCTCCCGCCCGGGGAAGCAGACGCACCCCGAGGAGGCGAGCAGCGCCACGACCCACAGTCCGCCGATTCTCTTCTTGGACACGTCCCCTCCCTTTGTCGCCTTGACGAAAGGACCGCTACATTCGCGCAGTGATTCCGTCACGACTCCCTTCTCGGTCCCTCAGCGTGCGACCAGCAGTGGGACCGCGGCGAGGATGCGCGCCGTCTCCACGTCCAGCACCTGCACGTTGAACACATAGAGGTCGCGGTAGATCTCCCCGAAACCGGTCAGGATCACGTCCGCCCCGGCCAGGCGGGCGATCTCGGTGCGCGTCGTCTCGTCGAAGCCCTCCGTGAGCTCCAGCGCCTGCTCCTCCATCACCTGCGCCAGGGCGGAGCGCGTCAGCGTCTCCAGCCCCGGGGGGCCGCGCAGCGCCAGCTCGGTGCCGATGGCCTCCGCCAGTTCCCGGCCCTGGGCGAAGTCCTCCCGGCTGCGGGTGACGTCGTAGACCGCCAGGCGATGCGGCGCCCCCTCCAGGGCCTCCGCCAGATCCCGGGCCGCCCGGGCAGCCGCATCGTCGAGCCGCTCCACCGGCTCCAGGGTGGTGACCGGCTCCAGGGAGATGTGGAGACGCCCGCCGCCCTGGATGCGGCCGCTGGCCAGGTCCAGGACCTGGCAGTTGAGGGCCAGCTCCTCGTCCGCGCGCAGCACCAGCCGCCCGCTGACGATGGCGTCCACGCCGCTGGCGCGGCCCACGTGGACCAGGGTGGTCTCGTCCACCAGTTCGGTCCCCTGGAAGGCCTGCTCCTCCATCACCCGGGTCAGCTTGCGTCGCGTGTAGAACTCCGCGCGCCCGGCCGCCCGGCGCACCATCTGCGAGGCGAGGTCCTGGGCCACGGACTCTCCCAGGTGGTGCCGGGCCCCGCCCAGGGTGAAGTAGTAGAAGGCCACCCGCGGCGTTCGCCCCGCCGCGCCCCCGGCGAGCTGCCCCAGGAGCGCCTCGGCCAGCCCCGCCAGCTCCCCGGAGGCGTAGATCGCGCGCCGGTTGATGCTCAACCTCGGGGTGCTCCACCCCGCCGCCGGCTCGCCGGCGCCGGCGCCGCGCCCGGGCCCCGAGGTGGCGGCGCAGCCCGCCGCCAGCGCCAGTGCCAGCGCCAGCGCCCGCGCACGGTGGACCGTCATGGCCGCTGCCGGCCGGCGTTCTCCGCGCCGAAGAAGACCGTCTGCTGCAGGCGGCGCTCGAAGTCCGTGGCGTCTTCCATGGCCTCGGGGCGGTAGGCCTCCGCCGCCAGCCAGCCCTCCAGGCGCTCGCCGCTGCCGGCGCGCCGCAGGGAGACCCTGAGGAACGCCTCTTGCCGCAGGGCCACCAGGACCAGGTCCGCCGTCCCCGCCGTCCCCAGTACCTCCGCGGCAGCGTCCCCGGCGGCGCGCAGCGGGACGCCGTCGGCGGCCGGGGCGCCGCGTTCCAGGTACCAGGTGGCCTGGAAGCGGAGCTGCAGGCGGTCCTCGCCGCCCAGGCGCAGGCGTTCCGGCAGGTTCCAGGCGATCTTCCCGGCCTCCCACTCGTTGGGGGTCAGGAAGCCGATGACCTCCTCCCCTTCGGCGCTGAGCGCGATCTCGCCGCCGTCGGGCCGCACCCGCAGGACCCGGTAGCGGTTCTCGAACTGCAGCTGCGGGGGGAACTCGTCGTAGATGATCATGCGCCGCACCGCCGCGCCGGTGCTGTTCTGCAGCTCGAGGATGTAGTCGAAGGTCTCGCCGGGACGGATGGCCTCCACCGAGGCGGTCTTCACCAGGCGCAGCACCCTGGACCGTTCCCGGGTGAGGTCGCGGATATGGCGCCGGAACTCCCCCTGGCTGAGGGCGTAGATCTGGTGCAGCAGCTTGTCCTGGGCGATGAGCTCCGCCAGGGAGCGGCTGCGGGCGCGCAGCAGTTCGGCCTGCTGTAGGAGGAAGTCCTCGTACTCCTCCTGGCTGGAGAAGCGCCGCCGATCGCCGCGTCCCAGGAGCCGCCGGCTGCCGCCGGTGCCCGCCATGGCGCCGCTCTGCCCCCCGGTCACCCGCTCGCCGCCGGCCCCCGCCTCCTGGAAGCTGCCCTCCCCCGTCTGCACCACCCGGGCCCCGGTCGAGCCGGTGCCCGCCAGGCCGCCCGCGGCCTCCTGGCCCACCCGCTCGCCGGTGGTGCCGGTGCCCGCCAGGCCGCCCGCGGCCTCCTGGCCCACACGGCCGCCGGCGGCGGCGCTGCCCACCACCCCGCCGCGGCCCGCCGAGCCGGTGATGGCGCCCTCGGCCTCGGCGGTCTGCCAGGCCACCTCCGCGCCCAGGTCGAAGAAGGCGAAGGCCAGGTTCTCCACCGCCCCCGCCCCCTCGGCCTCCACCGGCGTAGCCAGAGGACCGGACTCCACGCGGTAGGGCAGAAGCTTGAGCCGCGGCGGCCCCTCGTCGCGGGGCGGCGTCTCGGCGTCGCGGCGTGGGGCCGGCTGGGGGTCGCCGCAGGCGGCCGCCAGCAGGCAGCCCGCCGCGAGGAGCAGTGCGACGGTCCGGGTCACGATGGCGGGTCTACTCGATGCGGCTGCCCAGCTTCATCTTGACGATCTCGTCACCGCCCAGGGTGTAGGTGAAGTCCCCCACGTCCCCGGCGTTGATGCGGGTCAGCTCCTCCAGGGTGAGGTTGTCGATGTTGATGCGGCCGTACCGGGTGTTCTCATTGACGCCCACCACCCAGATCTTGCCGCCGGCGGTGATGCGCTTCTCCCCGTCCCAGGCGGTGATGGCCACGGTGCGGGTCTCGCCGTTCTCCAGGGAGAAGCTGGCGTCCACGGTGAAGGTCTCGTCGCCGATGACGACCTGCGTGCTCGTCTCCCCGCTGGAGCGCGGCACCTTCATGTCCACGGCCACGGTCTCCCGCGCCTCCAGGCGGAAGGACCTCGGCTTCTTGCAGCCGTGCTCGCCGCCCAGCTCGCCGTCCTCCGCCCGCACCGCGCCCTCCACCTTCCAGAAGTAGGTGACGCCGCTGGCCAGCCAACCCTGCCCGGCGGGGATCATGTAGCGGCGTTCGCGGATGCGGTCCGCCGTGTAGACCGCGCTGGCCTTCGAGAAGGAGGCGTCGCGAGCCACGGTCAGGGTGTACTCGTCCCGCGGACCGAGACTGGGCTCCCCTGCCACCAGCCAGAGCGTGAACGGCGTGCGCCGCTGGACGGTCCACGAGAAGGCCGGGCCCGGGGCTCGGCCCACCTGGAGGGAGTCGCCCTGGTTGGGGAACTTGAGGACGGTGGCGCTGCTGCAGCCCAAGGCGCCCAGCAGCATCAGGGCGGCTAGTCGGGGGACGATGCCTCGCGTAGCGTGCATGATCATCTCCATCCATTCGCCCTCGGCCGCTCGGCCAGGCCGTCCCCATCGGGGGGCGCTACGGTAGGGCGCGACCGGAACGCTGTCAAGCGGCTTCGTCGCCGCCGTGCGAATCGGCCACTGCGAGGGCGGACGTGGGCGTGGGCGTGGGCGTGACGGTGGTTCTCCAGTCTCCCCTCACCCGCCCTTCCTCCGCAGCCTGCCCACCAGCCACAGCACCTCCTCGGCGGCCCCCAGGGCCCGCAGGGCCCGCTCCACCTCGAGGGCGAGCTTGGCGTCCGCGTCCGCCAGGAGCCGCACCAGGGGGACGACGGCCCGTGCGTCACGGATCCTCCCGAGGCCGGCCACGGCCTGGCGGACCACCTTCCGGTCCCTGTCCTGGAGGGCCCCCACCAGGAGCGGGACCACCCCCTCCAGGACACGCCGGGCGTTCTGCCGCGTCTGCGCGTCCTCGTCCGAGAGGAGGAAGGCCGAACAGGCCGGGTCGAAGAGGCGCCCCACCTCCCCCAGGGCCCAGAGGGCGCTGGAACGGCGCGCCGGGTCCGCCTCCTCCAGGGTCCGCGCGAGGGCCTCCACCGTGCGCACCGGCTCCCGGCGGCACAGGGCGATGGCGGCGTTGGCCCGGATGCGGCCGTTCTCGTCCCCCAGCCGCTCCAGGATCCCCTGGAGGGCCTCGGCGTCCTCCAGCCGGCCCAGGGCCTCGACCGTGTTGGCCCGGATGCGCTCGTCCTGGTCGTGGACCAGCGCCCGGAGCCTCGCGAGGAGCCTCGTCCCCCCCACCCGTCCCACGGCGGTCACCAGGCTGGCGCGCACCCGGGGGTCGAGGTCCGCCCGGTCCAGCTCCGCCCCCAGGAAGTCGTGCACCACCCGGTCGAAGCGGCGCCGGAAGGCCCCCAGGGCGTTCAGGGCGGCGATGGCGAGCTCCGGGTCCCCGCCGCGATAGATGGCCACCAGGGCCTCCGTCGCCTCCGACCCCTCCAGCCGGCCCAGGAAGTCCACGGCCGCGCCCCGCTCCTCGGGGCCCAGGGCCGGGACCGCGTCCCTCACCTCGGCCGCGGGGCGGAGCCCCACGAGCTCATAGACCTCCACCCGCTGCTGCTTGCCGCGTATGGCCTCCACGGCCATGGCCTCCACCTGGACAAAGGGCCGCACCGCCGCCAGGGTGGCCCCGCTCACCACCACCCGGGTGTGCCGCCCCTGCTTGGACTCCTTCTCGAGCCGCGCGCTGGTGTTGACCGTGTCCCCGATCACCGTGTAGTCCCTGCGGCGCTCGGTCCCGATGCTCCCGGCCACCACCGGCCCGGTGTTGATCCCGATGCCGTTCTCCAGCCCCGGCAACCCCCGCACGCGGCGCTGCTCGTTGAACTCCCTCAGGGCCGCGCGCATGTCCAGGGCGGCCAGGACCGCGTTGCGTGCGGTCACGGCCGGCTCGTCCCCGTAGAAGATGGCCAGGAGGGCGTCCCCGATGAACTTGTCGATGACCCCGTGGTTGGCCCGGACGGGGGCGAGCATCCGGGTGAAGTAGTCGTTCAGCATGTCCACGACCGCCTCCGGCTCCATGGCCTCGGACATGGCGGTGAAACCGCGGATGTCGCAGAACAGGACCGAGACCTGCTTCGTCTCCCCCCCCAGGTCCAGGTTCCCGGCCCCCTCCTTGATCTGCTCCAGGAGGCCCTCCTGGACGTAGCGGCGCATGGTGGCCTGGGTGCGCTCCAGGCGCTTCTTCTCCAGCATCTCCTCGTAGAGGAAGGCGTTCTCGATGGCCACGGCGGCCTGGGAGCCGAAGATCTCCAGGAACTGCTCGTCCTCCCTGTGGAAGGGACCCCGGGCCTTGTTGAGGAGCTGGATCACGCCGATGGGCTCGTTGTGGAGGTTCTTGATGGGGGTGCAGAGGAGGTTCCTCGTCCGGTAGCCGGTGCGGCGATCCACCTCCTTGTTGAAGCGCGGGTCCTCGTAGCAGTCCGGGATGTTCACCGGCTGGGCGGTGGTGAAGACGAAGCCCGCGATGCCGGCGTCCCGGCGGATCCGGATGGCGGCCTTCTCCTTCGTCTTGACCCGGGCCACCAGCTCGGTCCCGTCGCGGCTGAGCAGGAAGATGGTGGCGCGGTCGGCCCCGATGACCTCCGTGGCCTGCGTGGAGATCATGGCCAGGAGCTTGTCCATGTCCTTCTCGAAGTTCATCGCCTTGGCGATGTCGAGCATGGTGGTGAGGCTGCGGTTGGCCCGCCCCAGGGCCCTCGCATGGGCCGCCCCCGCCAGGAAGGCCCTCACGGACTCCTCGAAGGCCCCCTCGTCCAGCGGCTTCACGAGCGCGCGGTGGACCTCCACCCGACCGGCGGCCGCGAGGATGGCCTCTCGGTCCTCCCGGTCCACCAGGACGACCCGGAACACGGGCCCGAGCGGCCTGGCGCGGGACTCCGCCAGGAGGCCCAGGCCGCCCCCGGCCACGGCCCCGTCGCAGACGAGCACGTCCAGGACCGCCGAGCGGGCCGCCAGGTCGTCGAGGATCCGCCGCGCCCCGTCGGGGTCCTCGGCGTAGTAGACCTCCACCCCCAGCTCGTCGCGCACCCGCGAGAGCCGGGGGACCAGCACGTCCCGGCACGTCCCCGCGGGCGCCACCAGGAGCAGCCGGCAGGCGTCCTCCCCTGACCCCCGCGGGCCCGGTTCGCCAGCGGCCGTGGCCGGGGGCTCGGTCACACGAACACCACCCGGTTGCGGCCCTCCTTCTTGGCCTGGTAGAGGGCCGAGTCGGCCCGGCGGACGAGCTCGTCCCGGCGCACCACGTCCGGGGTCCACACGGCGCCGCCCAGGCTGACGGTGACGTGCAGGGTCCCGGTCCCCGACCCGTCCCCGCGGAACGGGTGGTCGTCGATGGTGTTGCAGATGCGCTCGGCGATCTCCACGGCCCCCGAGCGGCCGGTGGCCGGGAGGACGACCACGAACTCCTCGCCCCCGTAGCGGGCCAGGGTGTCCACCTCGCGCACGTTGCCCCGGAGCACCTCGGCCATCTCCCGGAGGACCCGATCCCCCGCCGGGTGGCCGCGGGTGTCGTTCAGCCTCTTGAAGTGGTCGATGTCCACCATGACCACGGCCAGTTCCCCCTTGTAGCGGCGCACCCGCTTGAACTCCTTCTCGAGCTGGTGCTGGAAGTAGCGGTAGTTGAAGACGCCGGTGAGGGGGTCCGTGATGGACAGCTCGTAGAGCCGGTACTTCTCGATGTTCTGCGCGATATGGTTGGCCAGGAGGATGACCACGTCCTTGTCGGCCTCGTCGAAGGCCCCCGTCTTCTGGGAATGGGAGAGGTTGATCACCCCGATGGGCCGTTCCGCCACCTCCATGGGGACGCAGAGGAGGGAGCGCGTGGCCGTCGCCTGGTCGTCCTTGGGGACCCAGCGAGCGTCCAGGGAGACGTCGTCCACCAGGGCCGGGAGGCCCCGCTCCGCCACCCACCCGGCGATCCCCTCCCCCACGCGGAAGGAGATCCGCTCCACCTCCTCCCGGGTCAGGCCGTAGGTCTCGCAGAAGACCAGCCTCTGCCGCGTGTCGTCCAGGAGCATGATGGCGCACACGTCCGCGTCCACGAGGCCCACGGCCTCGATGGCGATGAGGCGCAGGACCTGCTCCAGGCTGACGGAGGAGTTGATGGCCTGGGAAATCAGGCTGAGGGAGCGCACGACCTTGCGTTCGTCCCGCACGGGCCGTCGCTCAGGAGGCCGGGACGCGCCCGATGTAGGGCAGGTTGCGGTAGCGCCCCTGGTAGTCCAGTCCATAGCCCACCACGAAGGTGTCGGGGACCTGGAAGCCCCGGTAGTCGATGGGGACGTCCTTCTGGCGGCGGGAGGGCTTGTCCAGGAGGGTGCAGACCTTCAGGCTGGCGGGCTCGCGGGTGGCCAGGTTGTTCAGGAGGTAGTGGACGGTGAGCCCCGTGTCCACGATGTCCTCCACGATGAGGACGTGCTTGCCCCGCACGGGCTGGGAGAGGTCGAGCTCGAAGCGCACCACGCCCCCGCTCTCGGTCCGGTCCCCGTACGAGGAGACCCGCAGGTAGTCCACCGTCAGCGGGAGGTCGATGTGCCGCATCAGGTCCGAGAGGAACATGACGGAGCCCTTCAGGACCCCCACCAGGATCAGGTCCTTCCCGGAGTAGTCCCGTGTGATCTCCCGCCCAAGCTCCGCGCACCTCCCGGCGATGCGGTCGGCGGCCACCAGGCTCTCGATGGGCGGCTCGGCCTCCCGGGCGATCCTCACTTGCGCCGGAACTCCCCGCCGGTCCCCTCGGCCAGCCGCGTGAGGAACTCCACGGCGTTGCGCTCCCGGTTGGCGGCGCCGTCCCCCTCGAAGACCGCCGTCATGATGGTGTAGATCCGGAGCCTCCGGTAGCGGTTCACCTCCTCCGTCTTCTCCAAGATCCGGTCCGGGAACTTGTAGCGCCCCACGCTGGGCTCTCCGTCGGAGAGGAGGAAGATCGTGTCCAGGTCCGGGTCCTCCGCGCAGCGCTGGACCGTGTCGTGGAGGTTGCTCCAGCCCGCCGGGTTGCGCAGGCGCTCGAGCCACTTCGCGCAGGCCACCTTGCTGGCGCGCGAGGCCTGCTGCACCCGCGGCTGCCACTGGACCGGTTCGGTGCCGTAGGCGTACACGTTGAAGCGGCGTTCCTCCTCCAGGAGGTCCACGGTCCGGAGGAGCTCGGCCAGGGCCACGTCGATACGACGCGAATCCCTGTTCTCCGAGCTGCCCCCCATGGGCTCCTTCATGGAGCCCGAGCCGTCGATGATGAAGCCCACCCGGGTGCTGAAGACCTCCACCCCGTAGTAGCTGACACGGGTCGTCTCCTTCCCCTTGCGGTCGGCCCCCTCGGCGACCTTCTCCGGGTCGAAGCTGTCCTTGTTGAAACGCCACCAGCCCTCCCAGGCCTCCCGCGTGGCGTCCAGGTCCTCGTTGCCCGTCAGTCGCACCAGGGCCATGTAGGCGTCGTGGCGCAGCCGCCCCTCCTCCTCGCCGAGCCGCGCGATGAGCGGTTCGACGGCCTCCTTGCGCCGCGAGGCGCCCAGGACCTCGATGGCGTGGGAGCGTACGGGCCAGGCCTTGTGGCCCGCCAGGGCCAGGGCCTGCTCGAACCCCCGGCCCCGGTCCACCAGGGCCAGGGACCGGAGGGCGCACGCCGCCACCTGCCAATCCTTCGAGGCGCAGCCCTCCAGGAGCCGGTCCACGCTCCGAGGACCGTCGATGCGGGAGAGGGCCTCGAGCAGCTCCAGCTCCACCAGGGGCTCCCGGTCCTTCCCCAGGCGCCCCTCCAGGCCGTCCCAGGCCGCCGCGTCCCCGATACGCCCCAGGGCCCTGGCCGCCGCCGCGCGGGCCCCGGTCTCCCGGTACTTCCCGAGGACCTTCAGGAGCGGCCCCACGGCCCCGGCCGAGCGCCGGTGCCCCAGGAGGTCGCAGACGTTCTCACGCACGAAGTCGTCGGCGTGGAGCAGGGCGCCGATGATGAGGTCCAGCGAACCCTCGTCGGGGACGTCCTCCAGGGTCTCGAAGGCCCAGTCCCGGACGATGGCCTCCGGGTCCAGGAAGGCCCCGAGCAGCAGTTCCGTGGCCCAGGGGGCGTTCTTCCCCCGGAGGTCCTTCACCGCGTCCTTGCGCGCGTACTTGTCCGCGGTGCGCCGCGGGTCCAGCCGGCGGGCGAAGGCCTCCCGCTCGTCCGTCTGGGCGAGCGCCGCTCCGGCCGCGGCCAGCCCCAGGAGGGCCGCCCTCGCGAGGCCGCGCACGGTCAGTGCCCGTGCCCGGGCGCGGGGGCGTGGCCGTGGGGGGCGGCCTCGCGCGGCGCCTCGAGGTCCACGATGGCCCGGACCTCCTCCGAGGCCCGGAGCTCCGCGATGCGCGTCTTCATCTCCGAGAGCCTCCGCTCCAGCGCACGGACCTTCTCGTCGTAGCTCGCCTGGGACATGCGCCGTACCCTCCTCAGGCCACGCGCCGCGTCAAGGCCTCGGCCTCGCGCAGCGCCGTCCGCACCACGTCCGCCTCGTCGTCCACCAGCAGCATCCCGTCCCGGGCCACCACCCGCCCGTCCACCATGGTGAGGACCACGTCGGTGGCGCGAGCCGAGTAGACCAGCCGCCCGTAAAGGTCGTTCCCCGGCACCGAGTGTAGCCGCTCCAGGTCCACCAGGATCAGGTCGGCCCGCTTCCCCGGCTCGATGGAACCCACCTCGCCGGCGAGGCCCAGGGCCCGGGCCCCGCCCACGGTGGCCATGGCCACCACCTCGGCGGCCGGCATGGCCGTGGGGCCCAGGCGGACCTTCTGGACCAGGGCCGCCTGGCGCATCTCGGTGAACATGTCCAGGTTGTTGTTGCACGGGGCCCCATCGGCCCCCAGGGAGACGGAGATGCCCCGGAGGCGCATCTCCGGCACGGGGGCGACGCCGGAGGCCAGCTTGAGGTTCGAGGAGGGGCAGTGCAGGACGTGGCTCCCCGAGTCCCGCAGTCGATCCATATCCCGCTCGGTGACGTGGACGCAGTGGGCGATGCAGCAGTCCGGGCCCAGGAGCCCCAGCTCCCCGAGGAGCTCGATGTTCCCGCGGCCGTGGAGCCGCCGCACCAGCTCCAGCTCCTTCCGGTTCTCCGAGGCGTGGGTGTGCACCAGGCAACCGCCCCGGCGGGCCAGCCGCGCGGTCTCGCGGAGCAGCCCCTCGGTGCACGAGACCGCGAAGCGCGGGGCGTAGGCGTAGCGCAGCCTCCCCCCGGCCTGGCCGTGCCAGCGCTCCGCCAGCGAGGCGCACTCCGCCAGGACCTCGTCGGTAGGCTCCCGCAGCCCCTCGGGACACTCCGGGTGGTCCATCATGACCTTGCCGAAGGCCCCGCGGATGCCCATGCGGCGGGCCTCCTCGAATATGACCCCCGTGTGGCGCACCGTCCCCATGTCCAGGACCGTGGTGGTCCCCCCCTTCAGGAGCTCCGCGATCCCCAGCCGGGCGCTGGCCCGCACGGAGGCCTCGTCGTGGGCCGCCTCCATGGGCCAGATCCGGCGGGAGAGCCAGTCCAGGAGCTCCAGGTCGTCCGCCTGGTTCCGGAAGAGGGTCTGGCAGAGGTGGACGTGGGTCTGCACCAGGCCCGGCAGGAGGACCCGCCCCCCCGCGGCGATGCGCTCCACCGCCGGCCCCTCCGTCTCCGAGGGGTCCACCTCCCCCACCGCGGCGATGCGCCCCCCCTCCACGAGGACCGAGCCCCGCACCACGCGCCGGTCGGCGTCCATGGTGACGACCCAGGCGTCCTCGATCAGGATGGCCACGCCCTATCCCTCCACGGCGGCAGCCACCCGCGGGATCACGGCCTCTAGGAGCCGCTCGAACGCGCCCCGCACCCGCTCCCCCACCTCCAGGACCTCCTGGTGGGAGAGCGCCCCGTTGCCCGTCCCGGCGGCGCGGTTCGTCACGCAGGAGATCCCCAGGACCTCCACCCCCATCTGGCGGGCCGCCACCACCTCGTAGACCGTGCTCATCCCCACCGCGTCGGCCCCCAGGGCGCCCAGGGCGCGGATCTCGGCCGGGGTCTCGTAGGAAGGCCCCCCCAGGACCGCGTAGACCCCGCGGGCGAGCGGGAGCCCGAGGGCCGCCGCCGCCCCCAGGGCCGCCTCCCGCAACCGGCGGGAGTAGGCCTCCGTCATGTCCGGGAACCGCGGCCCCAGGGCCGCGTCGTGGGGGCCCACCAGGGGATTGCGCCCGGAGAGGTTCATGTGGTCCTCGATGAGCATCAGGTCCCCCGGGGACAGGTCCGCGCGGATCCCCCCGGCGGAGTTGGTGAGCACGAGCCCCCGCACCCCCAGGGACGCTGCCAGCCGCGCGGGGAAGGCGCAGTCGGCCACCGGGTGGCCCTCGTAGGCGTGCAGCCGGCCGGACAGGACCAGGGTCTCGACCCCCCCCACGAGACCCGCCACCAGCCGGCCCGCGTGGCCCTCCACCGTGGACTGGACCAGGCCCGGGACGGCCCCGTAGCCGCAGGAGCGGGCCCCCTCCACCCGGCGCTCGAACCCCCCCAGGCCCGACCCCAGGATGAGCCCCACCCTGGGCCTGGGGTCCCCCAGGAGCCCCCGAGCGGCCCGCGCGGCCTCGGCCAGCCGCGCGCCGAGGCGGTCGGGAATCCCCGGGTGTCCCGGCGTCTGCCCCACGCGCCCTACTGGGCCTGGAGGGGGTCGAAGCGCGGGCGCTCGATGAAGCGGCCTCCGCCCTCCTCGCCCACGAAGCGCCCGTCCCGCACCAGGAAGCGCCCACGCTGGATCGTGTGGACCACCCGCCCCTGCTGCCTCCAGCCCTCGTAGACGTTCGTGTCGCAGCGGGAGGCCTGGCGGCGCGCGCTGTAGGTCCCCTCCCACCGCGGGTCGTAGAGGACCAGGTCCGCGTCGCTCCCCACGGCGATGGTCCCCTTGCGGGGGTGCAGGCCGAAGATCCGCGCCACGTTGGTGGAGGTGAGCTGGACGAAGCGGTTCAGGCTGATTCGCCCCGCGGCCACGCCGTAGGTGTAGAGCAGGCTCATGCGCTCCTCGACCCCCGGCAGGCCGTTGGGGATCCGGCGGAAGTCCGCAAGGGGCGGCCGGCCCCGGTCCTTCTGCCCCTGGAAGTTGAAGGGGCAGTGGTCCGTGGCCACCGTGGAGAGGGTCCCGTCCGCCAGGGCCCGCCACACCTCCTCCGTGTCCTTGCGCGACCGGAGCGGCGGCGAGAGGACGTACTTCGCCCCCTCGAAGTCCGGCTTGTGGTAGAGCGACTCGTCCAGGAGGGCGTACTGTACGCAGGTCTCCCCGTAGGCCGTGAGTCCCGCGCGGCGGGCCTGCCGGAGCTCGTCCAGGGACTCGCCGCAGGTCATGTGGACGATATAGACCCCCTGCCGGGCGAGGCCCGCCAGGGCGAAGGAGCGGTGGGTGGCCTCCGCCTCCATGCAGTTGGGCTGGGTCTGGTAGTGGTACTCGGGGCCCGTCGTGCCCTCCCGCACGAACTCCTCGGCCAGGACCGAGAGGACGTCGCCGTTCACCGCGTGGACGGTCACGAGGCCCCCGGCCTCGCGCACCCGGCGCAGGATCGAGAAGAGCTGCCCGTCGTCGATCCCCAGGACCCCCTTGTAGGCGGTGAAGGTCTTGAAGGAGGTGACGCCCCGCTCCGCCACGAGCGGGATCTCGTCGCGGATCCGCTCGTTCCAGTCCACCACCGCCATGTGGAAGGCGTAGTCCACGACCGCCCTTCCGTTCGCCTTCTCGTGCCAGCGGGCCAGGGTGTCCAGGAGGCCGTCGCCCTTGGCGGGGATGGCGAAGTCGATGATCCCGGTGGTCCCCCCCAGGGCCGCGGCCACGGTCCCGTCCCGGAAGTCGTCCGTGCTCACCGTGCCCATGAAGGGGAGCTCCATGTGGGTGTGGGCGTCGATCCCCCCGGGGAAGACCAGGAGTTCGCCGGCCTCCACCACCTCGTCCCCCGCTCGCCGGAAGGCCGAGAGGTCCCGGCCCAGGGCCGCCACGTGGCCGTTCTCCACGTAGATGTCCCCCGTGTAGCGATCGGTGGCGGTGACGACGTCGCCTTGACGGATGAGGATCCCCATGGGCGCCTCCTAGAAGATGTTCGACTCCCGCTTCGTGCCCGTGTAGTCCAGGTAGACCGTCTTCAACTCCGTGAAGAAATCCAGGGCCACGTGACCCTGCTCCCGCAGGCCCACCCCCGTGGCCTTCATCCCCCCGAAGGGCAACTGGGCCTCGCCCCCCATGGTGGGGTTGTTGACGTGGACGATCCCCGTCTCGATGGCCTCGGTGAAGCGGAAGGCCCGCGACACGTCGGAGGTGTAGACCGAGGAGGAGAGGCCGAAGCGCACGCCGTTGGCCACCTCTATGGCCTCCTCCAGGTCCCCCACCCGCAGGACCGCCAGGACGGGGCCGAAGACCTCGTCCTGGGCCAATCGCATGGACGGCGAGACCTCGTCGAAGACCGCGGGGGCGCTGAAGAACCCTCGGGAGAGGTCCCCCTCGGCGAGGCGGGTCCCCCCGGTCCGGCAGCGGGCCCCCTCGGAGCGGGCCCGGTCCATGGCCCCGAGGACCGTCTCGAGTTGCCGCTCGTCCACCGAGGGGCCCATGTCCACGGCGGGGTCGAGACCGTTCCCCACCCGGAACCGGCGGGCCCGGGCCACGACCCTCTCCACGAACTCGTCCGCCACCGCGTGCACGACGATGGC
This sequence comes from Planctomycetota bacterium, assembly GCA_016209495.1. GTDB lineage: Bacteria > Planctomycetota > JACQVX01 > JACQVX01 > JACQVX01 > JACQVX01. The sequence continues at coordinate 19,246 of JACQVX010000084.1, read as the reverse complement.
CCGGGAGGTGGCCGTGCAGCGCTGCCCCGTGGAGCCGAAGGCCCCCTGCACCGTGGCCTCCACCGCCAGCCCCAGATCGGCGTCGTCCAGGACCACGATGGGGTTCTTGCCCCCCATCTCGCACTGCACCTTCTTGAGCTGCCGCGCCCCGTCGGAGTAGAGCCGGGTCCCCACCTCGTTGGAGCCGGTGAAGGAGAGGGCCCGCACCTCCGGGTGCTCCACCAGGGCCTGGCCCACCTCGCCACCCGCGCCATGGACCAGGTTCAGCACCCCGCGGGGCACCCCCGCCTCCTCGAAGACCCGCACCACCTCCACCGCCGTGGCCGGGGTGAGGGAGGCGGGCTTGAAGACCACCGTGTTCCCCGCCACCAGGGCCGGGGCGATCTTCCAGCAGGGGATGCAGACCGGGAAGTTCCACGGGGTGATGAGCCCCACCACCCCCAGGGGGGCCCGCAGGGTGCAGGCGAAGGTCCTCGCGAGCTCGCTGGGGACCGTCTCCCCGTTGAGCCTGCGCCCCTCCCCCGCCATGAACTCCAGGATGTTGACACTCTTGGCCACCTCGCCCCGCGCCTCCCGGAGGACCTTCCCCTCCTCCCGCGTGAGGAGCCGGGCCACCTCCTCGGCGCGGCGCGAGAGGACCTCCGCCGCCTTCCCGATGACCCGGGCGCGGACCGGGGCCGGGGTGGCGCGCCAGGCCGGCAGGGCACGGCGCGCCGCGTCCACCGCCCCGCGGGCCTCCTCGCCCGTGGAACACGGGGCACGCCCCAGGACCTCGCCGGTGTCCGCCGGGTTGGTGTCCTCCTGGGCGCGGCCGCTGGCCGACTCGACCCACTCCCCGTCGATGAAGTTGCGCCAGGTCTCCACGGTCGTCCCTCCGTCCGGTCCGCTACGGCAGGAGCTGGCCCAGCTCCTGGTAGGTCTCCGGGCGCCGGTCCCGGAAGAACTGCCAGGTGTCCCGCACCTCCTGGATCCGGTCCAGGTCCAGGTCCGCCACCACCACCTGGTCCCGGTCGCGACTCCCCTCCGCGATGACCCGCCCCCGCGGGTCGCAGAAGTAGGAGCTGCCGTAGAACTCCCCGATATCCCAGGGCTGCTCGCGCCCCACGCGGTTGATGGCCCCGCAATAGTAGCCGTTGGCCACGGCGTGGGCCGGCTGCTCCAGCTTCCACAGGTACTCGGAGAGCCCCGCCACCGTGGCCGAGGGGTTGAAGATCACCTCCGCCCCCTTCAGGCCCAGGATCCGCGCCCCCTCGGGGAAGTGGCGGTCGTAGCAGATGTAGACCCCGATGGTGGCCCAGGGGGTCTGGAAGACCGGGTAGCCCAGGTTCCCGGGCTTGAAGTAGAACTTCTCCCAGAATCCGGGGGCGCAGTGCGGGATGTGGTGCTTGCGGTACTTCCCCAGGTATGCCCCGTCGGGACCGATGACCACGGCCGTGTTGTAGTAGACCCCGGTCATCTCCTCCTCGTAGATCGGGACCACCATGGCCATCTCCTGGCGCCGCGCCTGCTCCTGCATGAGCCGCGTGGTGGGCCCCCCGGGGACCCGCTCCGCGAGGGCGTACCACTTCCGGTCCTGCTCGGCGCAGAAGTAGGGCCCGTAGAACAGCTCTTGCAGGCAGAGGACCTTCACCCCCTGCCGCGAGGCCTCCTGGATGAGCCCCAGGTGCTTCTCCACCATGGCCTTCTTGATGACCTCGGGCGGCTGACGGCCGTCCAGCGGGGTGGAGGCCTGGATGAGCCCGCAACGCACGGTCCTGGGCATGAGTCACCTCCCGGGGGGGCCGCAATCTACTGGCCTCGGGACCCGGGGTCAATGGTGGCAGCGGCCGTCTCCGAGCCTGTGAGGCAATCCGGGCGTCCACACCGAGGCCGGGCGAGGCGTCGCGAGGCCAGGAGCGAGAGCCCTCACCACGCGTGTGTCGACGACGGGCGACGACCCATCGCGCCGACGCGCCCGTGGAGCGACCGTTCGCGGGGCCGGGGGCCTGGGCATGCCCGTGCCCGCGTTCCTGGGCTTGGGCGTGGGCGTGGGCGTGGGCGTGGGCGGGGACGGTGGCCACCATCGTCGGGCTACCCCTATACTACGTTCGCCCATGCCCCCCCGGGTCTTCCTGAGCGCCGGCGAACCCTCCGGGGACCACCACGCCGCCGCCCTGCTCCGAGAGGCCCGCGCCCTGGCCCCGGGACTGGAGGCCTGGGCCCTGGGGGGCCCCCGCCTGGCAGCCCAGGGGGCAAGGCTGATCCACGATACCGTCTCCGAGGGCCTCATCGGCTTCGTGGACGTCCTCCGGAACCTCGGCCACCTGCGGGAACTCATGGGGCGCGCGCTGGAACACCTCCGCCGGGAGCGCCCGGACGTCCTGGTCTGCGTGGACTATCCCGGGTGGAACCTGCGCCTGGCGGCCCGCGCGCGCGGGCTGGGGGTGCCGGTCCTCTGGTACGTGAGCCCCCAGGTCTGGGCCTGGCGCGGAAGCCGCATCGGGCGCGTCTCGGCGGTGGTGGACCGGATGATGTGCCTCTTCGAGTTCGAGCGCCCGCTCTACGAGGCGCGGGGCGTCCCGGTGGACGTGGTCGGCCACCCCCTGTTCGACCACCTGGCGGCGCTCTCCCTGGACGAGGGCTTCGCTCGCCGGGTGAACCCGGACGGCCTGCCCGCGGTGGGGCTCTTGCCGGGAAGCCGCCCTCGCGAGGTCCAGGCCAACCTCCCGCTCATGCTGCGGACGGCGGCGCTCGTGGCGCGGCGGACCCGGGCCCGCTTCGTCCTGGGCCTGGCCTCCGAGGCGCATCTGGGGCTCGTCGAGGCGGCCCGCCGCGCCGTCCCCGAGGCGCCGCCCGTGGAGGCGGCCCCGGGGCAGGCCTACGAGGTCATGGCCTCGTCGCGGGTGGCCCTCGTGGCCAGCGGGACCGCGGGACTGGAGCTGGCGTGTCTCGGCACACCGCCCGTGGTCTGCTACCGGGTCGGCGCCGTGGCCCGGGCCCTGGCCCCCCTGCTCCTCACCACCCCCCACATCAGCCTCGTGAACATCGTCGCCGGCCGCCGGGTGGTCCCCGAACACCTGAGCTGGCGCGATTGCTCCCGCGCCATGGCCGACGACGTCCTCCGGCTGCTCCCGGAGGGCCCCGAGCGCTCGCGCACCGTCCGGGACCTCGCGGAGGTCCGCTCGCGCCTCGGGGGCCCCGGGGCCTCGGCCCGGGCCGCCCGCATCCTGCTGGAGGTGGCGGGGACGGCGGGCGCATGGCCGTGAACCCCGACGTGTCCACCGCACGCCTCCCGGCTCGAAGGGAGTCCTGAGGCCGCTCATGCGCCGACGCACGTGGCACCGCCGGCTCGGCGTGCTCATCTTCCTCCCGGTCCTCGCCTGGGCGGGGACGGGCCTCGTCTTCCTCGTGAAGCCCGGCTATGAGGGCGCCTACGCGCGCCTCCCCGTGCGCACGTATCCGCTCGAGCGCTCCATCTCGCTCGCGCCCCACCCGGAGTGGCTCGAGACGCGCCTGCTCCGCACGGTGCTGGGAGAGCACCTCCTCACGCTCACGCCCGAAGGGTGGCAGCACCTCGACCCGCGAACGATGGAGCCGTGGCCAGCGCCGACCGATGAAGTGCTTCGAGCGCTCATCGATGATGCGATCACCTCGGATCGGCAGCGCTATGGCCGCATCGCCGAGATGGAGGAGGACGTCGCCGTGACGGACACCGGAGTGCGAATCCGCATCGACTGGGACGAGCTCCGCCTCAGTCAGCGAGGCCGTGACACCGATTGGATCGACGCGCTCTACCGCGTCCACTATCTCCAGTGGACAGGCCTTCCGTCGATCGACCGCGTGCTCGGAGTGGCAGGGCCGGTCCTCCTCGCCAGTCTCGCCGTGCTCGGGCTCAGCCTCTTGAGGAGGCCGCGAACCGGGACTTGATCAAGCGCCCTCGAACCGCTCCCAGCCCTTCCCCTCGTGCCCGAAGTCGAACTCGGCGGGGTGAAGAACCTCCGCGAGGATCTCGAGCGACTCGACGAGGCGGGGACCGGGCCGGTTGAAGAAGGCGTTCCCGTCGGCCAGCACGACCCGACCGTTCCGGACCGCCTGGAGGCGTGGCCACTCGGGACGACGGCCGAGGGCGGGCATCTCGGACCGGCTCCGGGCGATGTCGAACCCGCACGGGAGGACGACCACGACGTCGGGATCACGCTCGACGAGTGCCTCCCATGTCACCCAGGGCGAGTGCCTTCCCACCTCGCCGAAGAGGTTCACGCCTCCCGCCCGTTCGACGAGTTCGGGTACCCAGTTGCCGGCCGCCATGAGGGGCTCGATCCACTCGATGCACGCGACCGTCGGCCTTGCCGTCAGCGTGTGGGCGCGCGCCGCGATCGCGCCGATCCGGTCCTCGAGTCGGCGAACGAGGGCCTCTCCGCGCTCCGGAACGCCGAGCGTGGACGCGACGCGGCAGATGTCCCGCCAGACGTGGGCGAGGGCATCCGGAGCGAGCGAGATGATCCGCGGACGGCACCCGAGCCAGTCGCCAGTGGCCTCCTGGACGTCCTTCTCGCTCACCGCGCAGACTTCACACTGCGACTGGGTCACGATGACATCGGGGGCGAGCGCGCGCAGTCGATCCGCGTGGACGCGATAGACCGAGAGACCGTCTTCCACGATCGCCTTCACGCGCCCGTCGATCTCGAGGCTCGTCCCCTCCGTCGGGAACTTCGGCTCGGTCACGGCGGGGAGATGCCTCACCCACTCGGGGTAGTCGCACTCGTGGGAGCGCGCGACGAGCTGGTCCCCGAGGCCGAGCGCGCAGACGATCTCGGTCGACGAAGCGATCAGGGACACAATGCGCATGGTGGGCCAGGCTAAATCCTAGGTCGCCGTAAGACAATGACCGCCACATTCGGCCTCGGTGAATCACCCAGTGATGGTTACACGACTCCTGACCTCCCGAACCTGCCTTGGCGGGCATCCAGGACCGACCCATGATGGACGCCTGAGCGCAGGCGTTCGTGGACGTGAACGTGGTCGTGGTCGTGGTCGTGAGCGCGGCCGTGGGCGTGGACTTCCAGGCCCCACCTGCACGGGCATCCACACCGCTGCAGGAACGGTCGCGCACCCCGTGAAGCCGGCGGGGTTGCCCGGCGGACCCGACCCGGGCTATACTCCATGCGGACGAACCGGGGGAGCGGCCACCGGAGGACGTTTGAAGGCGCACGTCACGGTAGACGGGATCCGTCTGTGCTACCGCGAGCGGGGCGAGGGCCCCGGGGTGCTCTTCCTGCACGGCTGGGGCGCCAGCTCCAAGTTCTGGCGAGGCACCCAGCGCACCTTCCGCCGCGCCTACCGCACCGTGGCCCTGGACCTCTGCGGCTTCGGGCGGTCCGACAAGCCCGAGAACGGATACTCCATCTGCCACCAGGCCGCCCTGGTGGCCCGCTGCATCGAGTCCCTGGGCCTGGCCCCGGTCCACGTGGTGGGGCACTCCATGGGCGGCATGGTCGCCCTGAAGCTGGCGGCCATCCACCCGGAGCTGGTCCGGGGCCTCGTCCTGGTGGGCACGCCCGTCCAGGGGGAGCGGGGCCTCACCCTACGCGCCAGCTTGGCCTCCGCCGTCCCCTTCAAGCGGTTCTTCTTCCTCTTCCGGAAGAGCCCCGCCCTGGTGCAGTTCATCATCAACAACTTCACCTACATGGGCCGCCTGCCAAGGGAACTCCTCCTGGACGCCCGCCACCTCCCGGTCCACAGCCTCTACAGGAGCGTCCTGGCCATCCGGGGGGCCGACCTCACCGAGGACCTCCCCCGGGTCCGGGTCCCCACCCTGGTGGTCCACGCGGCTCGGGACGCCCTGGTCCGTCCGGAGGCCGCGGACCTGGCGGTCTCCCGGGTGAAGGGGGCGCGACTCGTGCGCTTCGAGGGCGTGGGCCACTGCCCCATGCTCGAGAGGCCGAAGGAATTCAACCAGGTCCTGCGCGGCTTCCTGGACGAGACCAGCGGCCTCGCGACGGCCCGGCGCAGGGACAGCGCCCGCGGCCGCAAGGTGGGGTGAGCCCGCCTAGTAGACGTCCCCCCCGGGGTGGAACTCCTTCTCCATGAAGTCCCCCACCATGGCCAGGTTGGTCACGGAGACATAGAGTTCGTCCAGGTCGCAGGTGGCCAGGACCTGGGTCTCCACCAGCTCCACGTCCCCCTCGGGTCCGAGGGCGAAGAAGCCGTGCTTGAGGCGGGCGTTCCGGCGGAGGAGGTCCTTGAAGATGTTCGGGTTCTCGAAGTCGGATACCCACGCCGCGCACTGGGTGGAGTAGCGCACCGTGTCCTCGTCCAGCTCCAGGTAGACCTTCTGGCTGCGCCCGCCCGGAAGCTCGGCCCGGATGACGTAGCGGCCGGCGCCCTCGTCCTGCTGCAACTCACCCTTGAGTCGGTCCGCCACCCCCCGCACCAGGGTCTCGAATCGGTCCCGATCCACGTCCATGGCGCGGCCCTCCCCGCGCGGATGCTAGCCCGCCCCCGGCGGGGCCACAAGGAGCTGCACGATGGCCTGGCTGCCCGCGGCGATTCCTTCGTCCGTCCGGGCCTCGCGGACGTCCTGGGAGTATGAGCCCCTCGGGGCGGGTCGAGGCCGAGGTGGTCCGCCGCGTGGCGGCCGGCGACCGTGAGGCCTTCGCCCTGGTCGTCCGCGCCTACCAGGGGGAGCTGCTGGCGCTGGCCTGGCGCCTCCTGGGGGACCGCCACGCGGCGGAGGACGCGGTGCAGGACAGCCTGCTCGCGGCCTTCCGGACCGCCCGGGAGGTGACCCCCGCCAAGGGGTGGAGACCCTGGTTGCTCACCATCACGCTGAACCGCTGCCGCGACCGCCTCCGGGCGCGCCTGCGCCGGCCCCGGGGCCTGGACCCCGAGATCCTGGCCCTGCGGGCGGCGGGGGATCCCGGACCCCGGGACGCGGCCGAGGAGGGCGAGCGGCGGGACGAGGTCCGTCGCGCCCTGGGAGAGCTGCCCTCCCGGCTTCGAGAGGCGGTGGTCCTGCACGTACACCACGGGCTGAGCTTCACCCAGAGCGCCTCGGTGCTGGGGGTCCCGGTCTCGACGCTCAAGTCCCGGGTGGCGGCCGCCCTGGCCCGCCTCGAACGGAGGCTGAGAGGAGTGGGACATGGACTGTGAGCTCGCCCGGCTGGAGATCCCCGAGCTCTTGACCCCCGAACCGCCCGGACGGGCCGAGGCCCGCTCCCACCTGGCGGCCTGTCCGGCCTGCCAGGCCTGGGCCCGGCGGCAGGACGCCCTCCTGGAGGAGCTGCGGCGCGCGGGGGACGCCCCCCCGGGTTGGCCCGCCGACCCGGAGGTCTACACCCGGCGCGTCCTGGCGGCGCTCCCCCCTCCCCCACCCCGTGCCGTGGCAGGCCGCGGCCACGGGCCGCGGGTGCTGCGCGCCGCGGCAGCGGTCCTGCTCGTGACCCTGGGGTTGGCGGCAGGCAGGCTCTACCCGACGCCCTCCCGGCCCGGCGAACCCGCCCCCGAGCCGCCCCCGGCGGCCCCGCCGCTCGCCGCCCTGGACGACCTGCGCGACTACCTCGGACGGGCCCGGCTCGTCCTGGTGCAGGCCAGGAACCTGGAGCCCGCGGCCCAGGGGCTGCTCGGCGTCCTGGGGGCCGAGGTGGGCACGATGCGCCTCGTGGAGGAGGCGGACCGCGTGGCCGCGCGCTTCCCGGGCGAGGAGGGACGGCCCGTGCGGGAACTCGTCGGCCTGGTGCGGGACCTGCTCTCGGAGGTGGCCCGCGCCGCCTCCGGCGAGGTCGCCCGCGAGGACCTGGGCCGGCGCTTCGAGGACTCGGACGTCCTGGGCCGCATCGACGCCCTGCGCCTGCGGGTGGTGCGAGCCGCCCCGGACAGACTGCGGAGCTTGTAGAGAAGGATAGAGAAGGAGGTTCGTCATGACGCGAGCCGTATCCGCATTGCTCCTGGCCCTCGCCCTGGCCCCCACGGCGCTCCGGGCCCAGGTCGACGACCCCGCCTGGGAGGCCTACGCCCGGGCCACCGCGAACCTGCACCAGAAGCGCTACGCCGCGGCCCTGGACGACTATCGCCAGGCCCTGGACCTGGACGCCCATGGCCCCCTGGCGGACGACGCCCGTTACTGGGCGGCTTACTGCATGGAGCAGTCGGGCCAGAGGACCGAGGCCCTGGCGGCCTTCGAGGAGGCACTGGAGGTGGACCCGGGGTCGGCCTGGGCCGAGGAGGCGCGCGCGGCCGTGGTCCGGGTCCGGATGCTGGACGCCCTCGCCGCCCAGGCACCTCTGGCCGAGATGCAGGCCACGCGCCTGCGGTGGGCCACGGGGCTCGCCACCGCGCACGTCCTGGGGACGAACGCCGCGGGAAACGCCACGTTCCTCGGGGGATCGGGGGGCTACACGGTGACCGGCTCGACCTCGACGCCCCTCTTCGCGGGCGGCGGGACCCTGAGCCTCTGGGGCACCGGGACCGAGGCCCCGCGGGCGCGGCCCGAACGGGACACGGTGGAGCTGGAGGGGGGCGACACCCTCTCGGGCAGGCTGGTCGAGGGCGGCGGCGAGGGGGTCCTCCTCCTGGAGGTCCCGGGGCTCGCGGAGCCGGCCCGGGTGGACCTGGAGGGCCTGCGGCGTCTGGACTGGGCCCCGCACGCGGGCGCGGCCTCGGGCGAGGCCCCGCACCGGGTGGACCTGGTGGACGGCTCCCACCTCCGGTGCAAGGTCCTGGGACTGGATGCCGATGGACTCCGGGTGGAGCTGCCCTGGGGCGCCGCCCTGGCCATCCCGAGGCCCTGGCTCAGGGCCGTGCGATTCACCGGCGAACCGCTGGACTGCATGCCCGAGCGCGACCCGGTCTGCTTCGCCAACGGCGACCGCCTCTCCGGCGAGTGCCTGTCCATGACGGCGGAGACCCTCGTCCTGGGCACCGCCTTCGGGGAGGTGGCCGTCCCGCGCGCCCTGCTGAAGCACTGGGTCATCCCGGAGAACGAGGCCCGCGCGCCGGAAGGAATGCGCCTGGAGCTGGAGGGCGAGGCCGGGGCGATCTGGGGCCGGGTCCAGGGCCTGGGGCCTGACGGCCTCGGACTCTCCGTCCCCTGGCGGGACTCGCCCCTCGAGGTGCCCGCCGGACTCTGCGCCTCCGCGAGTCCGGCCGAGGCCTCCGCCGAGGTCACGATGACCGTCGTCCACAACGGCTTGACCGTCACGGGCAACGGCGCGGTGACCTTCAGCTATCCCGGCGTCTCCGTGGGCGAGTGGCGCCTCGTGGACCTGGCCCCCGTGCAGATTCCCCCCGCGGCCCCGGCTCCCCCTCACCCCGGTCGAGTAGACCGCCTGGAGCTGGCCGGCGGCGACCGCCTGAGCGGGAGGCTCACGGACCTGGCCGACGGCGTCTTCGTCCTGGAGGCGGACTTCGGCCCCGTGGCCGTCCCCAGGACCCAGGTGGAGGGCATCGATCTCGCGCCGAGCGAGCGGGCCTACCTGGGGGTGCGAGGGGGTCAGGAGGCTCGGGGCTTCCAGGTGGACGAGGTCCTCCCCGACACCGCGGCCCAGGCCGCGGGTCTCGCCGCCGGGGACCTCATCGTCGAGGTAGCCGGCGTGGCGGTCACGGCCGAGCGGCCCCTCCAGGCCGTTCTGGCGGGTCTGGAGCCCGGCTCGGAGCAGGTCGTGACCGTGGACCGCCAGGGGACGCGCCTGGATATCGCCCTGACCCTCGGGGACCGATAGGCGCCGTGACGGAGTAGCGGCCAGACTCGGCCGGGTGAGCGCGTGGCTCTCCGGCTTCTTCACCGACGTGGACGTGTTGGCGGGCGGGGGCGCGGGCGCGGGCGCGGGCGTGTGCGTGGCTCGTGACTCGTGGCCGTGGGCGCGGCCGTGGGCGTGTTTCTCGTGGGCGCCCCGCCCGCGCGGGAATTCGCCTGGCCCCACCCCCCCGGGGCCCCGTATCCTACGGGCCCCATGGGAAGCGACGCGCCCTCCATCGCCAACCTCCACGCCCGATTGGCCACGCTGGTCCTGGGTCGCTCGGTCCATCACCACCTGCGGCTGGGCTCCACCAACGACGAGGCGGCCCGCCTGGCCCGCTCCGGCGCCCCCGAGGGGACCCTGGTCATCGCCCGCGAGCAGACGGCCGGCCGGGGCCGCCACGGACGGGCCTGGTTCTCCCCGGCGGGCGGGGGTCTGTGGGCGAGCCTGGTCCTGCGGCCGCGCGGTTCCTCGGGCCGCGTCCACCCCATCACCCTCCTGGCCGGCCTGGCCGCGGCGGAGGCGGTGGAGGCGGTGGCGGGGCTCCGCGCGGGCCTCAAGTGGCCCAACGACCTCGTGGCCGGGGGCCGGAAGCTGGGCGGCCTGCTCTGCGAGCGGATCGAGGACCCCCGCCCGGCCGGCGCCCTGATCCTGGGCCTCGGGCTCAACACCAACCTCGCACGCGAATCCTTCCCCGAGGCCCTCCGGGAGTCGGCCACCAGCACCCTGGCCGAGACGGGCCGCCGCGTGGCCAACCTGGACCTCCTGGTGGCCTTCCTGAACCGGATGGACGGCCACTACGCCCTCCTGGGCACCGCCGAGGGCGCCGCGCTCCTGGACCGCTATCGGGCCCGCTCGAGCACCCTGGGCCGGCAGGTCACCCTGGAGCTGCCCGACGGCGCGGTCCACGGGAAGGCCCTGGACGTGACCCCGCTGGGGGGGCTGGTCCTGCGCCTCGCGGACGGGGGCCAGCGCACCTTCCTGGCCGGAGAGGTCACGTCGGAGTCGGAGGAGTGAGCCAGCCGGCCCGCGCGGGCGCTCGCTGGTTCGACGAGGTCTGGACCCCGGCGGCCCGGGGGCACCCGGAGCGATCGCCCCGGTTCCTGACGACCTCGGGACTCGAGCTCGCCCCCTGTTACTTCCCCGCCGAGGCCCCGGCCCCCACCGAGGCCGAGGGGCCGGGCGAGTTCCCCTATACCCGGGGCGTCCACCCGACCATGTACCGCGGCCGCCTATGGACCATGCGCCAGTACGCCGGCTTCGGTAGCGCCCAGGAGACCAACCGCCGCTTCCGGATGCTCCTGGACGCTGGCCAGACGGGCCTGTCGGTGGCGTTCGACCTCCCGACCCAGATCGGCTACGACTCGGACCACCCCCTGGCGGACGGGGAGGTGGGCCGGGTCGGCGTCCCCATCTCCTGCCTGGAGGACATGGAGGCCCTCCTGGACGGCCTCCCCCTGGAGCGGATCTCCACCTCCATGACCATCAACAGCTCGGCCATGGTCATGCTGGCCTTCTACGTGGCGGTGGCCCGCCGGCGCGGCATCCCGCCCGGGCGTCTCGCCGGTACGCTTCAGAACGACATCCTGAAGGAGTTCATCGCCCGCGGGACCTGGCGCTTCCCGGTGGGGCCGTCCATGCGCCTGGTGACGGACGTCATCGCCTGGTGCTCCGAGCACGCCCCGCGGTGGAACCCCGTCTCGGTGAGCGGCTACCACATCCGGGAGGCGGGAGCCACCGCGGTGCAGGAGCTGGCCTACACCCTGGCGGACGGTCTGGCCTACGTGGAGGCCGCCCTGGGGCGGGGCCTGGACCTGGAGGGCTTCGCGGGCCGCCTCTCGTTCTTCTTCAATGCCCATAACCACCTCTTCGAGGAGGTGGCCAAGTTCCGCGCCGCCCGCCGCCTCTGGGCCCGGCTCCTCCGCGAGCGCCACGGCGCCCCGGACTCGGCCTGCAAGCTCCGCTTCCACGTCCAGTCGGCCGGCTCCACCCTGGCCGGCCAGCAGCCGGAGCTGAACGTGGTGCGGGTCGCCCTCCAGGCCCTCTCGGCGGTCCTGGGCGGCTGCCAGTCCCTTCACACCAACGCCTGGGACGAGGCCCTGGGCCTGCCCACCGAGGAGAGCGCGACGCTCGCCCTCCGGACCCAGCAGGTCCTCGCCCACGAGAGCGGCGTCGCCGACGTGGCCGACCCCCTGGGCGGCTCCCCGTACGTCGAGGCCCTCACGGACGCGCTGGAGACCGGCGCCCGGGAATGCCTGGCGCGGATCCAGGCCATGGGCGGGATGGTCCGCGCCATCCAGGAGGGCTACCCCCAGCGGGAGATCCACGACAGCGCCTGGCGCCACCAGCGGGAGGTGGAGTCGGGCGCACGCGTGGTCGTGGGGGTGAACCGCTGGCGCACCGGAGAGGGGCCCCGGCCAGGGGTCTTCCGGGTGGACCAGGCCGTCCAGGGGCGGCGCGCGGAGGCCCTGCGGTCGGCCCGTGCGCGGCGCGACCCGGCCCGGGTGGCCGCCCTAGTGGCCCGACTGGAGGCCGCGGCCCGCGAGGCGGGGGAGAACCTCGTGCCCCACGTCCTGGAGGGCGTGGAGGCCGGGCTCACCCTGGGGGAGGTCATGGAGACCCTAGCGGGGGTCTTCGGGGAGCACGACGGTGCGGGCGCGAGCCGGGGTTGACCCCATCCGGGTCCTGGTGGCCAAGTGCGGCCTGGACGGCCACGACCGCGGGGCCCTGGTCGTGGCGAGCGCCCTCCGGGACGCCGGCATGGAGGTCATCTACACGGGCATCCGCCAGTCCCCCGAGGCGGTGGCCCGAGTGGCCGTGCAGGAGGACGTGGACGCCGTGGGCCTCTCCAGCCTCTCCGGCGCCCACATGACCGTCCTGCCGCGGGTGGCGCGGGCCCTGGCCGAGGCGGGGGCGGAGCGGGTCCTCCTCTTCTGCGGGGGCGTGATCCCGACGGAGGACCAGGGGGCCCTGCGGGAGGCGGGCTTCCGGGGGATCTTCGGGCCCGGGACCCCCACGGCGGAGGTGGTGGCCTTTGTGAGAAGGGAGGCCAGAGAGCCGTGAAGGGGCTGGATCACATCGGCGTGGCGGTGGAGTCCCTGGAGGAGGCCCTGAGGGTCTGGAGGGGGGGCCTGGGCCTGGAGGTGGAGCACGAGGAGGAGGTGCCCGCCGAGCGCGTGCGCGTGGCCCGCCTGGGCCTCCCGGGCGCCGGGGCGGTGGAGCTCCTGGAGTCCACCTCTCCGGAGGGACCCGTGGGCCGCTTCCTCAGGCGGAACGGCCCGGGGTTGCACCACCTGGCCCTGCGGGTCGAGGACCTGGACGCGGCCCTGGCCGCCGCCCGCGACGCCGGCCTCTCCCCGGTGGGCGAGGCCCCCCGGGCCGGCGTCGGCGGGACGCGGGTGGCCTTCCTCCACCCCCGCGATACCGGGGGCGTCCTCCTGGAGCTGGTGGAGCGAGCGGCCCCCGGCGTGGACCCCGGGACGCCGGCCGCCTCCGGACATATGGAGTTCTAGGTGTCGCAGGAGGTGGCACGCCCCGAGGTCGTCCGGCTCCAGGCCATGCGGGCCGCGGCCCTCGCCGGGGGAGGCGAGGAACGCACCCGCGCCCAGCACGAGCGCGGGAAGCTCACGGCCCGGGAGCGGCTGGACCTGCTCCTGGACCCGGGGAGCTTCCAGGAGATGGGGACCTTCGTCACCCACCGGTGCCCCGACTTCGGCATGGCGGAGAAGAAGTTCCTGGGCGACGGCGTGGTGACGGGCCACGGGCTCGTGGACGGCCGGCCGGTCTTCGTCTTCTCCCAGGACTTCACCGTCTTCGGAGGCTCCCTCTCCCTGGCCAACGCGGAGCGCATCTGCCGGCTCATGGACCTGGCCATGAAGGTGGGCGCCCCCATCGTGGGCCTGAACGACTCGGGCGGGGCCCGGATCCAGGAGGGCGTGGCCTCTCTGGGCGGCTACGCGGAGATCTTCCTGCGGAACACCCTGGCCAGCGGCGTGGTCCCCCAGGTGAGCGCCATCATGGGCCCCTGCGCCGGGGGCGCGGTCTACTCCCCCGCCATCACCGACTTCGTGGCCATGGTCCAGGGGACCTCCTACATGTTCGTCACGGGCCCCGGGGTGGTGAAGACCGTGACGCACGAGGAGGTGGACGCGGAGGCCCTCGGCGGGGCCTCGGTCCACGGGACACGGAGCGGCGTGGCCCACTTCGCCCTCCCAGACGACGCCTCCTGCCTCGCCCTGGTGAGGGAGCTGCTCTCCTACCTCCCCTCCAACAACATCGAGGACCCGCCCCGGGTCCCCACGGAGGACCCCCCGGACCGCGCCGATCCCGAGCTGGACGGCCTCGTTCCCGTCGACCCCGCCCAGCCCTATGACATCAAGGACGTGGTCCGGCGGGTGGTCGACGACGGCCGTTTCCTGGAGGTCCATGAGGGCTGGGCGCGGAACCTCGTCGTGGGCTTCGCCCGCCTGGGGGGCCGCAGCGTGGGCGTCGTGGCCAACCAGCCCGCGGTCCTGGCCGGGACCCTGGACATCGACGCCTCCATCAAGGGGGCGCGCTTCGTGCGCTTCTGCGACTGCTTCAACGTCCCGCTGGTGACCTTCGAGGACGTCCCCGGCTTCCTCCCGGGGACGGCCCAGGAGCACGGCGGGATCATCCGCAACGGGGCCAAGCTCCTCGACGCCTACTGCGAGGCCACGGTCCCGAAGCTGACGGTCATCACGCGGAAGGCCTACGGAGGGGCCTACGACGTCATGTCGAGCAAGCACATCCGCGGCGACCTGAACCTGGCCTGGCCCACGGCGGAGATCGCCGTCATGGGCCCCCGGGGCGCGGTGGAGGTCATCTTCAAGAAGGAGATAGCCGAGTCGCCAGACCCGGAGGCCACCGAGGCCCGCCTCGTGGCGGAGTATCGCGAGAAGTTCGCCAACCCCTATACCGCCGCCGTGCGGGGCTACGTGGACGACGTCATCGAACCCTCCCGGACCCGCGCGCGCCTCATCCGCTTCCTGGAGACCGTCCGCGCCAAGCGCGAGGCCACCCCCCCGCGCAAGCACGGGAACCTGCCGCTCTGAGGAGTCGTGGACTGATCACCCCCAAACTCCCCGTCTCGCCCGAGAAGCTCTCCGACCTGGAGCGGCGCATGAAGTCCCTGGGCCTCGCCGAGTCGGAGGTGGACGAGTCCTTCGTCCTCTCCCGGGGCCCCGGGGGACAGCACCTCCAGAAGAACGCCACCTGCGTGGTCCTCGTCCACCGCCCCACCGGCGTGCGGGTGCGCTGCCAGGAGTCCCGCTCCCAGGGCCTGAACCGATTCCTGGCTCGCCGGCGGCTGGTGGAGAAGCTGGAGGCCCGGCGCGCGGGCGAGGACTCGACGGCCGAGGCGGCGCGGGAGAAGCTCCGCCGCCAGAAGCGCCGCCGCTCGCGCCGCGCCCGCGCGCGCCTCCTGGCCGACAAGCGGCACCACTCCGCCGCCAAGGCCGCGCGCCGCGCGCCGGGGGAGGAGTAGCCCAGGAGGCCGCGCGCTACGCGAAGATCGCGCCCAGGTCCAGGGACAGGCCGGGCAGGGTGGGCGAGGTCAGCGCGTCGCCGACCTCGAACCAGGCGTGGGTCCGGTAGGCCTGGCCCGAGAGCACCAGCACCTCCACGCCCTTCCGCTCGTCGTCCACCACCCAGTACTCGCCGACGCCGTTCCTCGCGTAGAGGCCGCGCTGGACGATCACGTCCCGCTCGCGGTGGTCCGGGAACAGGACCTCCGCGAGCAACGCCGGAGAACCGTGGATCCACTCCCCGATGAGGTCCCGACGGCCCCGCGGGATGTAGATCACGTCGGGCTGGACGACGTCCCCGGAAGGCAGGTGCACGTCGAGCGGCGCGACGCAGACCTCGCCGCGGTCGGTCGAGCTCACGTGGGCGTGGAGGGCGAGGAACAGGCCCTGCACGATGCGCTGGTGGCGATAGCGGCGCGAGGGCGACAGGAGGATCTCCCCGTCGATGAGTTCGGCGAGCGTCCCTTCGTGAAGCCTGAGGTAGTCCGCGACGGTCCGGCGCGGTCTGGTGCTCTGCATCCGGCGCCTCCGCGGGCATGCTACCGGCCCGCCCGCGGGGCGGCACGGCCTCGGCGTGTTCCTGGGCGCCCGGCCGTGAGGGCGCTCAGCGTGTGGACTGCCAGTAGGCGTAGGCGCCGGCCCCCAGGAGGATGGTCCCGGTATGGGTCCCCACGATGGCCTTCAGGTCGTGGACCAGGCCCGCGGAGTATTCGAGGTTCCGCCCCGCGATGAGGGCCTCAGTCATCTCGTCGGTGAAGCTCGCCAGTTCGCGGGCGTAGGCCCCGGCGTCCCCGCCGTTCTTCGCCAGGGCGCCCATGCGGCTCGCGGCTCGCTCGAAGGTCGTCAGGTTGGTCTTCTCGAACTCCCGCAGGAACCGGGCGGTCTCGTCCGCCCCCATCCCCATCCGGCGCGCAATGGCGCGGGCCATGCTCGCGTGGGCGGCGTGGGTGAACTCGTGGCCCAGGACCTTCATGGGGTCGGCGATGAGCGGGTTGGTCTTCCGGAGCATCATGGAGAGGCGCGTGGCGCTCTCGGGCCACAGGGCCGGGGGGGCCGCCGCCGCCGCCAGGTAGGAGTTCAGGGCGTCCATGACCTGCCCGTCGGCCAGGGCCCTGGAGGCGTCGCCCAGGAAGGCCTTGCGGATGGCCGACCGGGCCACGTCCCGGCTCATGGTCATCTCGATGCCGTGGCGGGCGGCCACCCGCGCCATGTCGTCGAAGGCGGCGTCGAAGACCTCGTCGGTGAGGGCCACGCCGGGCCGGAGGTGGCGCCCCAGGGCCTCCTGGAACTCGCGGGAGATGGCTCGGGCCTGGGCCGCAGTGAGGCCGCTCGCCTCGCCTGCCGCCGGGCCTCCGCCGCCCTTCTTGCCGCCGGCCATGTCGTCCAGGGCGTCCTTCACGCCCCGCCGGGGGGGACGCCGGCCGCGCAGGACCGCCAGGCGCTCCCGGGCGCGCTCCGCGGCGGCGCGCGCCGTCGCGCCGGCGCGAGACATCCCCTGGCGCACGGCCCCGCCCGCGCTCGAGAGGCCCGAGCCCACCGCCCGAGCGGCCCCCCCCAGGGCGGCGCCCGTCACCGTCGCGGCCGCGCCCACCCGGCGGGCCACAGGGGCCAGCACGCGACCCACGGACGAGCCGCGCGCCGCCCTGCCCGCCGTCCGGGCCACCGCGGCGCTACGGGCCGCCACCACGCCCCGGAGCCGCTGGATCTGCCGCGCCTTGGCGAGCTTGTCCAGGCCCTTGGCGCCCACGATGGCCAGCTCGATCTCCGCCGTGAGCCTCCCGGTCATCTCGGCGAAGCGCTCCGGGTCGCTCCGGGCCGCCTCCCAGTAGTCGTCCACCAGGCGGCCCACCGCGGCGGCGGTCTGGTCCCAGTTCACCACCGCGTCCTTCAGCCCCGAGAGCGTGTCCACCGGGTGGAGGACCATCTGGCCCAGTCCCTTTCCCGCGTCCACGACGCCGTAGCCCAGGCCCCGCCCGAAGGCGTAGATCCGGTCCCGCGCCCCGCCGCTGGCCACGTCCTCCCAGACGACCCCGGGGACCTCGCGGGCCACGGCCCAGGTATCCCGGGCCGCGCCCGCGGTCCACCGCCCTGCCCCCTCGAACCACCCGCCGATCCGGCCCCAGACCGACTCCTCGCCGGAGAGGCCCCACGGGTCCACCCGGCCCGCCGGGTCGTTGCCCACGTAGGCGTAGAGGTTCAGCCCCCCGGCCTGGCCCAGGGGGTCCTTCGAGAGGAAACGCCCCGCCCTCGGGTCGTAGGGCCGCGCCCGCATGGGGTAGACCCCGGCCAGGCCGTCCCAGCTCGCCGAGGCGTAGCGGTAGGGCAGCTCGAAGGGCTCCTCCTCCACCAGGGGCACCCCGAAGGCGTCGTAGCGGTAGCGCGCCGCCACGGCCCCCTCGCCGTCCGTCAGGGCCGTGAGGTTCGTGCGCCCGTCCGTGTGGCAGGCCCAGCGTTGCCCCGCGCGCAGCACGCCGAGGACGTCGTCCAGCCCGTCGCCGTGGACGTAGGTCGCGAGGCAGCTCCCGTCCTGGGCGTACTCGGCCAGGAGGTTCTCGCCGTCGTGGAGGTAGCGCACCCGCCGGCCGTCCCTCTCGCGCCAGAGCCGGCGCCCGTCGGGGGCATAGCCGTAGCGCTCCACACGTCCGTCCGGCGCCTCCGCCCCCACCAGGCGGCCATGGACGTCCCATGCGAACCGCGTCGCGCCCTCGGGCCCCTGCCTCTCCACCACGCGCCCGGCCTCGTCGTGGACGTAGGTGACCTCTCCCGCGGCCTCGAGGCGGTTTCCGGCGGCGTCGTAGCCGTAGCGCCGCGCGACCGCCCCGTCGCGCTCCTCCCGCGCCAGCCGGCCCGCCTCGTCGTAGGCAAGGCGGGCCTCGCCCTCCGGCCCCTCCACGCGCACCACGCGGCCGGCGTCGTCGTAGGCATAGGCCCAGCGCTCCAGGGGCCCCGAGGGAGCCACGGTCTCGGCCTCCACGACCCGCCCGGCGAGGTCCCGTTCGTAGCGCGTCTCCACGCCGTTCGGGTTTCGCACCCGCGTGCGCCGTCCCGCCGCGTCCAGGTCCCACCGCGTGGTCCCGCCGGGGCCCTGCACCGCCACCATGCGCCCCCGCGCGTCGTAGTCGTAGCGCAGTTCCACCTCCGGTGTGGCGAGCGAGGTCCTGAGCCCCCCCGGGGCCCAGCCGTAGTGCACGGAGCGCTCCAGCACCCGGTCCACGACCTCCACCACCCGCCCCAGGGCGTCACGCCTCCAGCCCAGGTCCGCGCCCTCCGAACGCGCCCGGGCCAGGTCCCCCGCCGCGTCGTATTCGAAGCGGGCCTCGTCGCCCCCGGGGCCCGTCCGCACCGCCAGGCGTCCCCGCTCGTCGTAGCCCAGGCGCACCGCCCCGGAGGGGTCCGAGCGCTCCACCACCCGACCCGCCGCGTCGTAGGCGAACCGGGTGGAGGCCCCGTCCGGGTCCACCACCTCCACCGCCCGACCGAGGGCGTCGCGCCGGTAGCGAGTCCGCTCGCCCAGGCCGTCCACCACCGCGACGACCCGACCGGCCCCGTCGTAGTCGAGGCGCAGATCCTCCCCCAGCGGGCCCCGCCGCCCCACCACCCGCCCCAGACCAGGCGCCGAGTTCTCGTGTGGTTTCGCTTCAGCCTGGATAGCGGCCGACCTGCCACAACTTCTGCCGTGCCTCTTCGCGGTCCGGGTCGTTGAAGTTCAACAACGCCGCCGTTGCGCGAGCCACGGGCGTCAGCGGGAGGACACGCCCGCGTTCGGTGCGGAAGTGCTCGATCCACGAGTCGGTTCTCGGGTTGAACAGGGGCACGATCCGGTTTGTTTCGGGGTCCACCGAAGCGATGTTGGGCCCCTTGAAGCGATTGCACTGGAGGCATGCCAGCGCGAGGTTTTCGAGGTCCGTCTGTCCGCGATGTTGGGCGGCGATAATGTGATCAGGCTCGTGCGCAAAGAACCCGCCCAGGTCGGGCATCCGGCAATAT
>JACQVX010000080.1 GCA_016209495.1 Planctomycetota bacterium | reverse complement strand
TGATTCTCGGGGGGGCACCGAAGACGGTTCCCCCCCGATGTCCCCCCCTCGGCGGGGGGGAGGGGCTCTGATCGGGCCTAGCCGAAGGGCCCATACCGCGCCTGGAAGTCCTGGATCTCCGCGCGTAGGCCGGCGCGCTCCGGGTGGGCGAGGAAGGCGGCCCTGAGTTCTTCCGGTAGACCGGCCCACACCTCCCGCACCTTCTTCAGCGCCGAGAGGTAGCGCGTCGAGGCCTCCGCGTGTGCGCCCGTGCGCGAGCGCAGCCTCCCCAGGAGCCTCTCCACCCGGGCCAGGGCCAGCGGGGCCCCGCAGCGCTCGGCCCGCCTCAGGGCGCGGCCCAGGGTCTCCCCGGGACGCTCCTGGGCGTATAGGGCCAGGGCCGCTCCCACCGTGATGGCCAGCAGGTCCTGGAGGGCGTGGGGGCCCGCAGCCGGGCCTGCCCAGGCGTGCCAGGCGCCGGCCAGGTCCCAGCGGCCCGCCTCCATGGCGAGGACGGCGCATTCCAGGGCCACGCCGGCCAGGTCGCGCGTGCCGCGGCCCGCGTCCGTGGCGGCCCCCCCAGTCGCCCGGGCGGCCCCCAGGGCGGCTTCCACCTCGGGCCACCGGCCCTCCAGGGCCAGGCAGCGGGTCTCGATGAGCGTGCGCGGGGCCGCCCCTGCGGGGTCCATGGGGAGCGACCTCAGGCGGCGCCGGGCGGGCGGGACCGCCCCCACCTCGAGGAGGAGCGAGACCTCCACGAGCCCTCCCAGCGTGGGGTCGAGGCGCGCGGCCGCCTCGGCGGCGACCAGGGCCTCGCCCAGGCGGCCCTCGGCCGAGAGGACGAGGGACTGGTTCACCTCCAGGGCCAGGTCGGCCCCGTCCCGGGCGGCGATACCGCGGGCCTCCTCCAGCGCGGCTCGCGCGTCCGCCAGGGCGCCGCCGTGGTAGAGGGCCACGGCGAGCTGCACCAGGGCGAAGCGCAGCAGGGCCGGCGGATGGCCCGGGGCTCTGGCCGACCGGAGGGCCTCCCCCAGGACCAGGAGGGCCCGGTCGGTGGCGCCTTCCATCCCCAGGCCACGACCCTCCATGATAAGGGCGTGGACCTCCGCGGCCCCGCGCGCAGCCTGGAAGACCGGGGAGCTGGGGGGGCCGCGCTCGCCCGCCGGGCGTGGGGCCCCGCAGCGGTCCACGAGCAGGTCCACGACCTCGTTGGCGTCCCGGGGGCGGTCCTCAGGCCGCTTGGCCAGGAGGCCGAGGACCAGCCCCTCCAGCTCGGCGGGGATCTCCGGCCGCACCAGCCGGGGCGGCGCGGGGGGGGTGTTGACGTGGGCGTAGGCCACCGTGACCTTGTCCGGCCCCGGGAAGGGCGGGCGCCCCAGGAGGGCCTCGTAGAGCGTGACCCCCAGGGAGTAGAGGTCCGAGCGGTGGTCCATCGAGCGCCCCTGGATGACCTCGGGGGACATGTAGGCTGGACTGCCGCGGCGCCGCGTCCCGAAGAGCTCCGCCGTGGAGATCCCGGTCTCGCCGGGCCGCCCCCCGGCCAGCCCGAAGTCCACCACCTTGGCCACCGGCGAGCCCGCCAGGCGGGCCACCAGGACGTTGGCGGGCTTGAGGTCGCAGTGGACCAGGCCGTGGGCGTGCAACCAGCCCACCCCCGCGGCCACCTGGGCCCCGAGGGCCGCCACGGTGGCCGGGGAGGCCCCCGCCGTGGCCGTCACCAGGTCCGGCCCGTCGACGAACTCCATCACCAGGTAGGGGACGCCATCGGGCGCCTCCTGACCCCAGTCCAGGCTGGGGCAGAGGTGCGGGTGGCGCAGCCGGCGCATGACGTGGAACTCGTGCTCTAGACAGCGCGCCGTCCAGGGGTCCACCGGCGAGCGCTCCAGGGTCTTGAGGGCCACGAGGCGGCCCCCCTCGGCGGTGTCCTGGGCCTGGTAGACCGTCCCCATGGACCCGGCGCCCAGGGTGCGCACGATCCGGTAGCGGTCCGCGAAGAGCCGTGCGGCCTCGGGGTCCATGGCGGGGGCATGCTAGCGGGGCGGGGCCTATCCGGGCAAGCGCGACGGCGGTGGCGCACACGGGCGTGTGCGTGGACGGGATGGTGGACGTGCGGGTGGGCGTGGGGGACGGATGGGCCGGCGGCTATCGCAGCCGGAGCAGGCTGTTGAAGTCACCCTTGCCGTCATCCTCCAGCAGGGGGTTGGAGGGGTCGGTCACCCAGCGGGGGTCGTCCCCGGCGGCGGCCGGGCCCGCGAGGACGAACTTGTAGGTGTGGCGGCCGGCCTCCAGCTCCAGGACGGCCTCCCAGCAGCCGGCCTCGGCGTCCCAGGCCATGGGGAGGCCATCCGCGCTCCATTCGTTGAAGCTCCCCGCCAGGCTCACCCGCTCCGGGGGGGCGATCTCGCCGGGGACGTAGCGGAAGCGCACCCGGAAGCGCCCCTCCGCCGCGGGTTCCACCTCGATCCCCAGTTCCCGGTCACCGTGGGTCACGGGGCGCTCGACGACGGTCGAACGCGTGGCCCGCGTCAGGAAGAGGAGGGCGAAGGACGTGTCGGGGATGGGCCCGGCCTTGGCGCCGCCCTCGGTCTGCTCCCAGCACCCGTCGTCGCGCTGGTTCTCGAGGATGGCCGTGGCCCCGTTCTCGTACCACCAGTGGCGTCCGAACCGGTCGCAGCCCGTGAGGGCCCCGGCGCGCTGGGCGCTGAAGAGCCAGTAGTAGAGCCAGTCGTTCGACGTCCCGGGGTTCGTGTCCGTACGGAACTCCCGGGCGAGCCACGCGGCCCCGTCCCGCAGGGCCTGGTCCACCCGGGCCGCGGCGGCCTTCTGGAAGTCCGGCCGCGCCTCCAGGGCCTCCTTGGCGATGACCATGCAGGCCAGGGCCGCGGCGGTCATGCTCCCGCGAGGGGCCTGGTCCGCCACGTAGCCCCAGCCGCGGGCGTGGAGGGCGTCCTCCTCGCCCGGCGCCACGGTGCCGCCCTCGCGGCGCCGCTGGCGAATCTCCCCCTTGCGCAGCTCGGCGATGGCGTGGTCCGCCGCGGGGACGTGGAAGCGCGGGACCTCCGGGCCCGTGGCCTGCTGGGCCCCCAGGAGGTACTCCACCGTGGCGGCGAAGGGCTCCGGCGGGACCTCGACCCCCAGGTCCCGCGCCTGGCCCAGGGCCAGGAGCGCGAACTGGGTGTTCGAGAGGTCTCGGTTGGGCTGCGGATAGGCCCACATCCCCGCCTCCTGGCGCTCCAGGAGCCACTGGACGGCGCGGGCCAGCCACCGCAGGTCCTGGGGGCGGACCCGCCGGCGGAAGAAGCGCCGCCGCACCGTGGTCTCTCCCTCGTCGGCGTCGTGCAGGAGCCCCCGGGGGGGCTCGTAGCGGGCCGCCAGGGCCATGATGGCGAGCGAGACGCTGTAGGTCTTCTCCAGGGGGCGGGAGAGGAGCAGGGTGAAGCCCTTCTCCATCGCCGGGTCGTCGGGGGCCACCCCGGCGCGCAGCAGGGCGTAGAGGGCCAGGGCCGAGGGGCCCGAGGCGTAGGCGTCCGAATAGGTCCCGAGCCAGGCCCCGCTCTTCTCCTGCCGGGCCCGGAGCCAGGCCACGCCGCGCTCCACGGCAGCGCGCACCTCCTCGTCGGAGGGGGACATCGCGATGGGCGGACTCGGGTCGCCCGCGGCCCAGGCGACGGGAAGCGGGACGAGGGCCGTGGCCCACGCGCACCCGGTGGCCAGGAGCGCCAGGGCGAGCACGAGCCGCCCGGCGGCCAGGCGCGCGAGGGCGCGGAGCCTCTGGCCGGAGAGCCGGACGGCGACCTCCGTCGCGTCCCAGCGCTCCACCTCGTAGTCCCCCCGGTCCCAGATTCGAACGGAGCCCCGGCCCCCGCCCACCGGTCCCTCGTAGTCCAGGTAGGCCGCGCGGTGGGCCGCCAGGGGCCGGGCCTCGATGGCGGCGAGCGGGCCGGAGTCCGGGGGTGTCGCGAGTCGCCAGGTGGCCAGCTCGGCCCCCCGCTCCAGCATCAGGTCCCAGTGGAGGCCCTCGGCCGGGTGGTCGTGCTCCTGGATGACGAAGCGCGGCATGGGGTCAGGGCTCGTCGCGCCAGGAGGCTACCCAGACCTGGGGGCCGCCGCCGCCGCGCTTGCTGGTCCACGCCAGGAGGCGGCCGTCCCCTGACCAGGCGGGGAGCGCGTCGAATCCCGGGGTCCACGTGACGCGCTCCGGCTCGCCGCCGTCCACGCCGATGAGGAAGACCTCGTAGTCGTGGTGGCCCACCAGGGACGAGGCGAAGATGATGCGCCGCCCGTCCGGGTGCCAGTAGGGCCCCCAGTTGACTGCGCCGTTGGCCGTGAGTTGCCGCTCGTCCGTACCGTCCGCGGCGATGGTGTAGATCTGGAGCAGGTCATCCCCGTGGCGGTCCGCGCGGAAGCA
Source organism: Planctomycetota bacterium (assembly GCA_016209495.1). GTDB lineage: Bacteria > Planctomycetota > JACQVX01 > JACQVX01 > JACQVX01 > JACQVX01. Next base: position 11,128 of record JACQVX010000080.1, on the reverse strand, counting down.
GATGCGCCGGTCGTCGGGGCTGAAGAACGGCCCGCCGTCGTAGCCTGGGCTGCGGGTGACCCGCCGCAGGTCGGTCCCGTCGGCGGCCATGGTGTAGACCTCCAGGTCCCCGTCCCGGTCGCTGGTGAAGACGATGCGGCTCCCGTCGTGGGAGTAGGAGGCCTCGGCGTCGTAGCCGCGCGCGTCGGTGAGTCGCACCAGGTCTCCCCCGTCCGGGTCGCACTCGAAGACCTCGAAGGCGGCGTCGAAGTCCCAGGCGTAGCGACCTCCGGACGGAGGCGGGGGAGGGGGCGGCCAGGTGGACGGGTCCAGGTGGGTGGAGGCGTAGAGCAACCGCCGCCCGTCGGGTCGCCAAGCGGCGCAGGTGGTCTTCCCCTGGCCCGGGCTGAGGCGCAGCGGATCGCCCGTCTCCACGTCCTGGACATAGATCTGGTAATGGGGGCAGTCCGGGGCCACCGCCTGGTAGACCAGGAGCCGGGAGTCGGGGGAGAAATAGGCCTCGCCAGCCCGCTGGAAATGAAGATCGGAGGTGAGCTGCCGCGGAGAGTCCAGGTGCCATTCCCCGGTCCTCTCCACGCGACGCGGCTCCTCGGGGGTAGGGCCTGGAGATGCGCAGCCGACCTGGAGCGAGGCCAGGGTCAGGGCGAGCGGCAGCACGAGATCGCGGGCGGTCAAGAGACGCGGATTCTAACGCGCCGGGCCACCATTTTAAAGACACGCGCCCGGTCCGTGCTTGGGGGTGCGGACCGGGCGGTGAGAGGTGGGGCGTACGACGGGGATAGGTGAGGTGGGTGGGGTTGACTATCTCCCCGGGGGGGGACCGGAGAGGCTTACGACTTCCTCGACCAGTACCACGTCCTCGCCGCCGAGGCGGCTGGGATGGACCTGGCCGCGGACTTCTACGTAACGACCTACGTAGTCGGACAACCGGAGGCCCGCGCTGCGCAGGACATACATCGTCTGGCCTCCGTGCAGAAGCTTGTGGGTGCCCTCGCGGCCGAGGTGGAAGCCCATGTCATCCACCACGCCGCGGGCGCTGAAGATGTCCCGGAGGACCGCCCCGCCCTCGGTGGCGGGGGTGACCCCGGCCGGGACGGCGGCTGGGGCCGGGCCCTGGAGTTCCGCGGCGAGGGCCTGTTCGATGGCGCCCACGCCTGCCAGGACCCCGTCCACCCGGCCGCAGGCCCTGCGATAGTCGTCCCGGAGGGCCTGCATGCGTTCAGCCCGCTTCAGGCCCACCGCGGCGGTCTGGCGGACCCACTCGGTGGTGGCGTTCCGGATGACCCCGCCGTAGAGGCCCACGACCCGGCTGAAGTCCATGGTCTCGATAGGCCTCTCGAATTCCTGCCGGTAGAGCTCCGCCGCGCGCTCCAGTTCCTCGCGATACGGGTCCGGGCCCGCGGCGAAGGCCGCGGGCAGCGTGAGCGAAGCGTGGGGCGCCACCGCCACCGCCTCCGCATCCTCCACGGCCGGGGCCGCCGCCACGATGGGCGTCGTCTCCACGGCCGGGGCGGGTTCGGAGCCCATGTCCACCAGCTCGCCCCAGACCCACCCGGTGAGGCCAGGGGGCGGGGCGACCGCCGTCCACCCCTCCGGCGTGGCGCCGGCGCCGTCGCCGGAGGCGCTCAGCGGCCGCAGGGCCTGGCCCCGCGCCACCTGGCCCACGGGGCCATGGACCGTCCCCGGCCGCGGCCGCACGTTCAGCCGGTCGGCCAGCACGGTCCCGTCGGCGCCGAGGTAACGGGAGGCCACGTAGAGCCGCACGGACTCCGGCAAGCGGACCCGCAACCAGCCCTCCGCCTCGCCCGCGACGGCCAGCCGCTCGCCTCTCCTCAGGGTGGCCACGACCGGGTGGTTCTTGCTGGCGCCCGAGCGGATCTGCACCTCGTCGCCCTTCACCGTCCCATAGACGGGGAACGTCGGAGGGGTCGCGTCAGCCCCCCAGGGGGCGAGGACGGAGCCCAGACCGAGGACGACCGGGGCAAGAAGGCGGGACCTCGTGGTGGAGGGGGACATGGCGAGACCTCCGCGAGTCGGGAAGGGGGTAGGAGGAGAAGAAGAAGGACGAGGAGGGAATTGCCGTACGCTGTACGGGCAAGGGTGGATCCTTCTCCTTCTCCTCAAGCGCTTGAAATCCTCTCCTGCACACTAGATATGGTGGTCATCGGTGCAGTATTGCACGAAATATGGCTCACCTTGGAGAAGTCGTCAAGCGGATTCTCCGAAATTCCCCATAAATGTGGTAGATGGCTCCTGTCATGACCCCAAGGGATAGAGGTTCTGGTCCGTCTCGGGGCCTGGGGGGGACGGGGCGCACGGGAAGGCTTGACTTCGCGGAGCCCCGGTGCTTTCCTTCGCGCGACATGGGGAAGGGATTCCGTCGTCGCATGGGGGCCTGGCTGGCCGTGGCGGTCTGCCTGGCCGCGTTCGTCGGGTGCACCAGCCGGGAAAGACGCGTCCGCGAGCACAACTCCAGAGGCCTGGCGTCCTACGAACGAGAGGATTTCGAGGGCGCGGAGGAGGAGTTCCAGCAGGCCCTGAGACTGGACCGGGGACGGGTCGAGACCCTCACCAACCTGGCCAACCTGCAGTATCGTCAGGGCAGGCTGGACCGCGCCGTGGACTACTACCTCCGCGCCCTGGAGGTCCGGCCTGACTTCGCCATGGCTCGATACAACCTGGCCCACGTGTATCTGGCCCAGGGGGAGGCGGACCTGGCCATCGGGCAGTTCCGGGCCATCGAGCAGATCATCCCGGGCTACGGGCAGCTCCACTACAAGATAGGACAGGCCCACCTCTCCAGGGGCCGCACCGCGGAGGCCATCGCCTCCTTCGAGCGGGCCCTGGAAGAGGACACTGGCTTCGTGGGGGCCCGCGTGGAACTGGCTCGGGCCCTGGAGGCCGTGGACCCGGAGCGGGCTCGGGCGGCGTGGCAAGACACCGTGGACCTGCTCAGGGCCATGCCGGCGGCGGACCCGGAGCGGATGGCCGAGGCGACCGAGCACCTGGCACGCCTCAAGGCGGGCTACTCCGGGGAGGAGGTGGACTACCTCCTCGACCTCGCCCGGCGCATCCTGGCCCGCCGACACGAGGCGCGGGGGCCGCGCGAGGCCACGACGGTCGAACGCGGGGTGGCGCCAGCCTCCCTGGCCGGCCGCGGGCGCGACCGGGAGGTCTTCCTCACCCTGTGGCGTGACGGGATCCCCTATGCCCGGGCCCAGGCCTCGGGTCCCCTGGACTTGGTGGAGAACCTGGTGGCGGCCGCGGCGCGGCTGGGGGACGACTCCCGGTTCCGCTTCGCCCCCTTCGACGATTCGGTGCGCGTACAGTTGGACGTGCGCATGGGGAGCTTCCGCGCCCTGGGACTGGTGCCCCGGGTCGTGGCCTGGACCGGGGAGCCGGTGGAGGTCGGCCTGGACCCGGAGGAGCGCTTCGACCTGGGGGTGCACGGCCTCTACCTGGACGCGGCCGGCGGTGTCTGGGTCCTCCCCGGGGAGGCGGTGACCCGCGGGCTCAACACCTTCGACGACCTCGCCCGCTACGCCGCAGGGGAGGCGGGGCTGCGGGTGGCGGACCTGCGCGGCGGTCTGGCTAAGCCCTTCCGCTTCGACGCCTTCTCGGCCATAGAAGTCGGGGGCGGCCGCGGCGTCGCATGTCCCCGGGGGAACGTCCTGGCGGGGGAGCCCACGGCGGCCTCGCTGCGCGAGGCCTGCCTCGCCGGGGGTCGCTGGCTCCTGGGGGCCCAGCGGGAGGACGGCTCCTTCCATTACGTCTACGAGGCGCTGAAGGACCGCTACGAGGACCGGGACTACAACGTGGTCCGCCACGCGGGCGCCGTGGTCTCGCTCCTGGAACTGCACGAGGCCACCGGGGACGAGTCCTTCCTGGCGGGGGCCCGCGCCGGACTGGGGTTCCTGGCCAGCTTCACCCGGGAGGGCCCGGGGTTCTCCTACGTCCAGCACGCGGGGAACGCCACCCTGGGGGCCTCGGCCCTCGCCTGCCTGGCGAACGTGGAGCTGGCCCGTCTGGCGGAGGGGCTGCCGGAGGGTGCCCAGGCGCGGGATCGGGCCCAGGCCCTGGGGCGCTTCCTCCTCTCCATGCAGCGTCGAGACGGCTCCTTCCGGGACCGCTACCTCCCGGCCGACGACCCGGTGTCCTCCGCGGCGGACGCCCCGGGCACGGACGAGGCCCTCGCCGTCTCCGTCTACTTCCCCGGCGAGGCCTGCCTGACCCTGGCCCGGCTCCACGCCCTGACCGGTGAGACACGCTGGCTCGAGGCCGCGGTGCGCGGGGCCGGCTTCCTCATAGAGGAACGCCGGCGGGGGGCCACCACCATCGTCAACCACTGGCTCCTGCGCGCCCTGGTTGCCCTCTTCCCGGTGACGGCGGATCGCCGTCACGCGGACTTCGTCCTCCGGGAGTGCGCCCGCGTCCTGGAGTTCCAGAAGGACTCCCGGACCACGGTCTTCGAGGACTTCGTCGGGGGCATCACCGACGGCGAGATCCCCAGGGGCGCCGAGACGGCGGGCGTCTGCGAGGGGCTGGTGGCGGGCTACGAGCTGAGCCGCATGCTGGGGGAGCCCAGCCCCGCCCTGCGCGCGGGCGTCCTCGCCGCCGCCCGCTTCCAGCTCCACCACCAGTATCGCCCCGAGACCGCCTACTGGCTCCCGGCCCCGGCGCGATCCCTGGGCGGCTTCCGGTCCAGCCTCCTCGCGGACGACGTGAGGATCGACTTCGTCCAGCACAACATCACGAGCCTCCTCGGGGCCGCGAGGCTGCTGGACGCCGAGGCCGCCAGCGAGGCCCCAGGGGCATCGGACCGCTGACCCGGACGGGGTATAATCCCGGGGCCACCCGCGAGCGACCGGAGGTTGCGAGCGTGTAATGTCCGCGACCCAGACCCAGCGTCCCCCTTCCACGACCCTACACGGCCGCGCCCTGGAGACCGTGCTGGCGGTCTCCGCCCTGCTGAACAGCACCCTGGACCTGGAGGAGGTCGTGGAGCTGACCATGCACGAGGTCACCCGGGCCATGGGGGCGGAGACCGGGGCGGTCCTCCTCCTGGACCAGGTCACCGAGAAGCTCCTCTTCTACGTGGCCCTGGGGGAGAAGGGGGCCGGGGTGAAGGGGCTGGAGATCCCTAGGGACAAGGGCATCGTGGGTCACGTGGTGCGCACGGGCCAGCCCCTCCTGGTCCCCGACGTGACGGCGGACCCGCGGTTCTACGGCGGGGTGGACAAGAAGTCCGGCTTCGTCACGCGCTCCGTCCTCTGCGCGCCGCTGCGCGTGCAGGACCGGGTGATCGGCGCCCTGGAGGTCTGCAACAAGTTGGGTCGCCCCTCCTTCCTGGACGAGGAGATGGACCTCTTCACGGCCCTGGCCAACCAGGTGGCCCTGGCCATCGAGAACGCCCGGCTCTATTCGCGATTGAGCGCGGCCTACCGGGAGCTGGAGAAGCTGGAGCGCAAGAAGTCCGACTTCATGGCCGTCGCCTCCCACGAGCTACGCACCCCGCTGACCTCCCTCGTCCTCTACCTGGAGATGCTCTCCGGGGGGGTCCTGGGCGCCGTGGCCGACGAGCAACGCGAGGCCCTGGAGGTATGCAGCCGTAACGCCTCCCGCCTGGTCCACGTCACCAACGACGTGACGAACATGGTGGAGGTGGGCCGCCGGGACATCTCCCTGGACCTGCAACCGGCCTCGGTCGCGGACCTGCTAGAGGAGGTGGCGCGGGAGGTGCGCTATTTCGTGGGCGAGCGCAGGCAGACCCTAAAGCTGACGTTGGCGGCGAACCTCCCCCTGGTCCGGCTGGACCGGGAACGGGTCCACCTGGTGGTACACAACCTGGTGATGAACGCCATCCGCTACACGCCCGACGGGGGGCGCATCGAGATGGCCTCCCTCCCTCGGGAGCCATACGCCCGCGTGGAGGTGAGGGACACGGGCATAGGCATCGCCGAGTCGGAGTGGGAGAGCATCTTCCTCCCCTTCTACCGGGTGCAGGGCCACGAGCACCATTCCTCCGGGACCTACGAGTTCGGCTCCGGCGGGATGGGTCTGGGGCTCTCCATCGCCAAGGGGGTCGTCGAGGCCCACAAGGGCCGGATCGGCCTCACGAGCGAGCCCGGGAAGGGTTCGGTGTTCTTCATGGAACTGCCTCTGGAATGAGTTCTTGCGGCCTGTCGCGGCACCCAGCGCTGAAACTCGGCCCCCGCGGCCCCGGTTGATGGACTGATGGCGGATATCTCCGACGAAGAGCTCATGCTCATGTTCAAGTACGGGGACCTGAGTGCCTTCGACCTGCTCTTCGAGCAGTACCGGTCCCCGCTCATGGGTTTCCTCGTCCGGATGCTGGGGGACCGCGGGATGGCCGAGGACGTCTTCCAGGAGACCTTCCTCCGCGTGGCCCGATTCCGCCACCGCTACGAGCCCAAGGCCCGCTTCCGTTCCTGGCTCTACCGCATCGCCCTCAACTGCGGCCGCAACGCCCTCAAGGAACGGGGGCGCCAGGGGGCCAACGTCCTGTTCCTGCACCGGAAGGTCTCCACCGCGGCCGGGGAGGACCTGGAGCTGCTGGACCAGGCCCCCGCGGTCTCGGTCTCGCCCCTGAAGCGGCTGGAGGAGGAGGAGCTGAAGGAGCGCGTCCAGCTCGCCATCGCCCAGCTCCCGGAGCGGTACCGGGAGGCCTACATCCTCTACGAATTGCAGGGGCTCAAGTACGAGCAGATCGCCGAGGTGCTCGAGATCCCCCTGGGGACCGTGAAGACCAACCTCCACCGGGCGCGGCGGATGATCCTGGACCTCATCCGCCCCTACGTGGAGACGGAGGACGGCCAGCGGGCCGGTTGAAACATGGACTGCGAGATTGCCCACGACCTCCTGTTCGAACTGGCCCGCGGGGAGCTGGACGCGGGGGCCGAGCGCGAGGTGGGGGGCCACCTGGCGGGCTGCCCCCGCTGCCGTGGAGACGTGGCCACCGTGCGCCGCATCGACGCCATGATCCGTGAGGACCAGGTGGCCGGCCCCTCCCGGGAGCTGACGCTCCGGGTCAAGGACGCGGTGGCCCGGGAGGTGAAGAGGGAGGCCACGGGGTCACGCGTCTACGGCGACGTCCTGGGCGTCGAGGAGCTGGCTGACTACCTGAGGGTGGACGTGGCGACCGTCTACGCCGAGCTGGAGAGGCTGCCGGCCTTCGAGTTCGGGGGGACGCTCCTGTTCCGGCGCGCCTCCGTGGACGCCTGGATCGCGTCCGAGGAGTCGCACTTCCGCATGCGGTTGGCCGCGAGCGAGCTGCGCACCGCCGCGAAACGCGGAGGGGCTTGATGCGGCACGAGAAGGAGCAGCGCGCCTTCTGGACACGTCTCTCCCGCCTCCTCGCCCGGGGGGTCCCCCTGGGCGAGGCCATGGAGGGGATCATCGCCGAGGTCCCGCCGGGGGAGTGGCGCATGAGCCTCGAGGGGGTGCGCGACGCCCTGACGGAAGGGAAGAGCCTCGCCTCCGCCCTCTCGGCCCAGGTGGACATCTTCGACGAGCCGCTGGTGACCCTGATCCGCGCCGCGGAACAGCAGGGCCGGCTCGCGGCGGGCCTTCAAGCGGCCCCCTGGCTCGTGGGGGTGAGCGACGAATCGGCCATCCGCCGCCTTCTGGAGGGGGGCGCCATGGGGCCCCTGGAGGCCGTCTTCGGGGCGGCGGCGGTCCATGCCCACGCGGCCGGCGGGCTGGGAAAGCTCGACCCCATCCCGGCCTCGGGCAACCTGGTGGAGACGGTGCTCCAGGAGGCCTCCGGAGGCCGGGTGAGCGACGTCCACATCGAGCCCACCGGGAAGGACGTCCGGGTCCGCTACCGGATCGACGGCGTCTTGCAGACGCGCCACGTCCTGTCCAACGGCTCCGGCCGGGAGCTGGTGCAGCAGCTCCGCAAGCTGGCGGGGATCAACGGGGACTCGCCGCGGGCGGCGGACGGCCGAGCCAAGGTGGAGCTGGACGGGCGAACGGTCATGGCCCGGGTCAGCGTAGTCCCCGTGCAGCACGGGGACCGCCTGGTCCTGCGCCTCCTGGGGCCGGAGTCCAGACCCCGGCGGCTCGCCGAGCTGGGACTGGGTGAGGAGGCCCAGCGGCGGCTGCGCGCCTGGACGGAGCGCCCCTCGGGGCTGGTCCTGGTGACGGGGCCCACCGGTTCCGGCAAGACCACCACCATCTATGCCCTCCTGGCCACGGCCACCCACGACGGGCGCAGCGTCCTCACGGTGGAGGACCCGGTGGAGATGGTCCTCGACGGCGTGAGCCAGGTCCCGGTGGACCTGAAGCTGGGGCTCAGCTTCGTGAACGCCATCAAGCAGGCCTTCCGCCAGGACCCGGACGTCCTCATGGTGGGCGAGGTCCGCGACCAGGAGGGGGCGCAGCTCACGGTGCAGGGGGCCCTCACCGGCCACCTGATCATCACGGCCCTCCACGCCCCCACCGCCACCGGGGCCCTGCGGCGGATGGCCGACGTGGGCATCGCCCCCTGGATCCTACGGGACACGGTGGTGGGGGTGGTCTGCCAGCGCCTCGTGCGCACGACCTGCCCGAAATGCCGGGTCGAGCACAACCCCTCCCGCGCCGTGCGGGAGGAGGTCCTCCATCTCACCGGACGCAAGGCCGAGGGACTCACGGCCGGGCGCGGCTGCGAGGAGTGCGCGGGGACGGGCTATCGCGGGCGCACGGGGATCTACGAGGTCCTGGAGCCCACGCTCCCGGTCTGGAAGCACATCGACGTCGGGGCCCCCGACGCGGAGGTCCACGCGGCCGCGGCCAGGGAGGGCCTGGTCCCTCTCCGCGCCGCGGGCCTGGAGCGGGCCCTGGCCGGCGTGACGACCCCGGAGGAGGTCCTCCGGGTGACGGCGTGATGCGCGAGCGACCCGAGGTTGCGTGAGCGCCCTCGCCGGGGCGCCCATTCGCATCGCGGTGACCCGCGGGGACCCGGCGGGCATAGGCCCCGAGGTGGTGGACAAGGCCCTCCGGGACCCGAGGGTCCGGGACCGGGCCGAGTTCGCCGTCATCGGCGGCCCGGCGGGCAAGGTGGCCCCCGGCGTGGCATCGGCCGAGGCCGGGGCGGCGGCCGTGGCGGCGGTAGCCCTGGCTGCGGACATGGCCATGGCGGGCGAGGTCGACGCGGTGGTCACCGCCCCCATCCACAAGCACGCGGCGGCCCTGGCGGGCTTCCCCTATCCGGGCCATACGGAGTACTTCGCCCGGAGGGCGGGCGATGTCCCGGTGGCGATGATGATGGTGGGGGGCGGGCTCAGGGTCACCCTGGCCACCATCCACCTGGCCCTGGCCGAGGTCGCCGGGACCCTGAGCCGCGAGGGCCTCCTGGGGAAGCTGCGCCTCACGCGGGACGCCCTGACCCGCGACTTCGACGTGGAGTCGCCCCGGGTGGCGGTGGCCGGGCTCAACCCCCACGCGGGGGAGGCCGGGCGCTTCGGGGACGAGGAGCAGGACGTCATCGCCCCGGCGGTGGAGGCCGCGCGGGCCGAGGGCATCGACGCGCAGGGACCCCTGCCCGGCGACAGCGTCTTCCAGCGCGCCCGGGAGGGGCAGTTCGACGCGGTCCTGGCCATGTATCACGACCAGGGGACGATCCCGGTGAAGCTCCTAGGCTTCCACGACGGCGTCAACGTGACGATAGGCCTCCCCTTCGTGCGCACCAGCCCGGACCACGGGACCGCCTTCGAGATCGCCGGCCGCGGCGTGGCGGACCCGGGCTCCATGGTGGCGGCCGTCCGGACGGCCATCGACCACGTGCGATGCAGGAGGGCGAGGCGGGGCGGCCCCACCGTTCTGTAGTCCCGAGCTTTAGTCGCCGTAAAACAATCACTGACTACATTCGCCGCGCCCATCGGGCCTGCCACCGGCAGGCCCTCCCGCCTTGCGCTTCGCGCAAGGCGGGGGCGCGGGGCTGCGGCGGCGCGTTGCGTCGTCGCTCGTCGTCGTAATGGCGCTCCGTTGCTATGGCTCCTCCTCGCTCCTAGCCTCGCGCCGCCTCGCTCGGCCTCGGTGTTTCACGCAGTGATTGTTTTACGACTCTTTAGCCGTCCGACCTTCCTGTCGATACCGGGAACGTGTCCGGGATCATGGGCGTTTGGGCCCTGGCCCTGCTCTGCAACACGGCCCCAGGCCCCGGGGCACTGGCGGTGGCGCCTCGATCGGTCCAGGGGGCCCGGCGAGAGCGCGTGGCCCGGGTAGTGGACGGCGACACGATCCAGGTGGCGGGTGGGGAACTCGTGCGCCTGATCGGCGTGGATACCCCCGAGACCGTCCACCCCCGCCGGCCGGTGCAGGCCCACGGCCGCGAGGCGGCCGAATTCCTGCGCGAATGGGTCGAGGGCCGCCGGGTGGTGCTCGTCCCCGACCGGCCGCCCGCCTTCGAGCGCGACCGATACGGGCGTCTGCTCGCCTACGTGCACCTGGACGACGGGACGGATGTGGGCGGCGAGGTCCTACGGCAGGGCCACGGCCGCGCCTATACGCGCTTTCCCTTCGCGCGGCGCTCGTCGTACGAGGGCCTCGATCGGGAGGCCCGCGAGGCCCGACGTGGCCTGTGGAACAGGGACTACCGGCGCTCCGCCTCGCCGGTCATGGGGACGAAGCGCACGGCCTCCAGGACCTCCTCCCGGAGACCGCCGGCGGCGCGGGTGATGCGCCGGAGGTCCTGGAACTCCCCGCCCACGGGGAGGACCAGCCGGCCGCCCTCGGCAAGCTGCTCCACGAGGGGCGCGGGGACGTGGTCCGGGGCGGCGGTCACCACGATGGCCGCGAAGGGCGCCGCCTCGGGCCAGCCGCGGTAGCCGTCGCCGCAGCGAAGCTCCACGCCGCCGTAACCCAGCCCGGCCAGATCGGCACGGGCGCGCTGGTGGAGCGGCTCCACGATCTCGATGCTGTAGACCCGGCAACCCATCTCCGCCAGGACCGCCGCCTGGTAGCCCGAGCCGGTGCCCACCTCCAGGACCCGGTCGCCGGGCCCTACCTCCAGCGCCTCGGTCATGAGACCCACGATGTAGGGCTGGGAGATGGTCTGGCCGTAGCCGCTAGGGAGCGGTGAGTCCCCCTAGGCCTCGCGGGCGTAGACCGGGGGCACCAGGGCGTG
>JACQVX010000079.1 GCA_016209495.1 Planctomycetota bacterium | reverse complement strand
CGCCCGCCCCGGCCCCCACGCCCGTGCCCGCGCCGGCCCCGACACCGGCCCCGGCCCCCGCGCCGGCCCCGGCTCCGCCGCCGGCCACCGCCGCCCCCACGGTGTTCGCCCTGGACCCGCCCGCCGGGCCGCGCATGGGCAGCACCCTGGTGCAGGTCACCGGGACGGGCTTCGAGGCCGGCACCCGCGTGACCCTGGGGAACAACACCGTACAGGACCTGGTGGTCCACGACGCCACGCGCCTCAGCTTCCGCACGCCCCGGGTGGCATGGACCGGCGAGACCTGGCTCGAAGTCTCGAACTCCAGGGGCAGCGTCCGCCGGGACCGGGCCTACACCTACCAGACCGAGTCCCAGGCCTCCATCGCCGTCGTCCGCCTCGACCCCGCCTCGGGTCCCCTGGCCGGCGGCAACGTGGTGCGCCTCACCGGACGGGGATTCGACCCGTCGCTCACCGTGAGTGTCGGGGGCTACGCCGCCCGGGTGCGCTACCTGGACCCCTTCACGGTCGAGGCCACCGTCCCCTCCTTCTCCGTTCCCATGACCGTGTGGGTGGAGATCCTCGGGAACCTGGGCCGGGCGCGGCTGGAGGGGGCCTACACCTACCGCTAGGGCGACCGGCGCCCGGCGGGTATCGTGGAGACGTGGACGAGGCGCTGCCCCTCTACCTCGCCGGGGAGTTCCGCCAGACGCCGGAGACCAGGCCCGTCCACTCCCCCCACGACGGGACGCTGGTGGGGCGGGCCTGCCTGGCCGGGGCCGCCGAGGTGGAGGAGGCCCTGGCCGGGGCCTGGGGGGCGCGCGGCCCCCTGGCGCGGCTCTCCACCGGGGAGCGATCCCGCGCCCTCGCCCGCCTGGCGCGGGCCCTGGAGGCCGGGCGGGAGGCCATGGCCGCGCTCATCCGGGACGAGGCGGGCAAGCCCGTCCGTCTGGCACGGCAGGAGGTGGACCGTGCCGTCCGCACCCTGGACCTGGCGGCGGCGGAGGCGGAGCGGCTGGGCGGCGAGGTCCTGCCCCTGGACTCCACGGAGGCCGAGCGGGGCCGCACGGGCCTCGTGCGGCGCTTCCCCGTGGGGGTCGTCCTGGGGATCACCCCCTTCAATTTCCCCCTGAACCTGGCCCTGCACAAGCTGGGGCCTGCCCTGGCAGCGGGCTGCCCCATCGTCCTCAAGACGGCGGACCAGACCCCCCTCACCCTGCTGCGCCTCGCGGAAGAGGTGCATCGCCTGGGGCTCCCGGCCGGGGCCGTGAGCGTGCTCTCGTGCGAGGTCCCGCGCGCGGAGGCCATGGTGCGGGACGACCGGGTGGCCCTGCTCTCCTTCACCGGGAGCGCCCGGGTGGGCTTCCACCTCAAGGCCGTGGCCGGGAAGAAGCGGGTCCTGCTGGAGCTGGGCGGGAACGCCGCCGTCTACGTGGACCGGAGCGCCGACCTGGGACTCGCGGCACGGCGCGTGGCCTTCGGGGCCATGGCCTACGCGGGCCAGGTCTGCATCTCGGTACAGCGGGTCTACGTGCACGGCGCGGTCCACGAGGCATTCCGGGGGCGCCTCCTGGCGGAGGTGGCGCGGCTGGCCCGCGGGGACCCGCGGGACCCGGAGGTGGTGGTGGGGCCGCTCATCAGCGAGGCGGCGGCGCTACGGGTGGAGGCCCTGGTGGAGGAGGCCCTCGCCGCCGGGGCGCGGGTCCTCTGCGGCGGCCGCCGGGAGGGTCGGCACTACGAGCCGACGATCCTGGAGGGATGTCCCGCCAGGGCGCGGGTCGTGCGCGAGGAGGCCTTCGGCCCCGTGGCGGTGCTCGAGCCGGTGGACGGCGCCGCCGCGGGGTTCGCGGCCATCAACGACTCGGACTATGGCCTTCAGGCCGGAGTCTTCACCAACGACCTGCAGCAGCTCCTCCAGGCCCACGAGACCCTGGAGGTAGGGGCGGTCCTCCACGACGAGGTCCCCACCTGGCGCCACGACGCCATGCCCTACGGCGGGGTGAAGGACTCGGGCCGCGGGCGCGAGGGCCTGCGCTACGCCATGGAGGCCATGACCGAGCCGCGGCTCCTGGTCCTCAGGAGGTCGTGACGGAATAACTGAATGAAACACCGACCCGCCCTCCGGTATCCTTCCCCGGGTCATGGAGGAGATGCGCCTCGTCGCCGTCCCCCCCCCGCCGGGGTCGTGCACCGCTCGCCGCCTCACCCGCCACGAACGCCGGGTCCTCGAGGCGGTGGCGGAGGCATTCATCCCTTCCGGGGGGGCCCTGGGCCACCCGGCGGGGGCGGCAGAGGCCGGCGTGGCGGGGCGGGTCGAGCGGTTCTTCCTGGACGCCCCGGCGGCCCACTGGTGGGGTCTCCGGGCGGCCCTGTGCGCTGTCGACCTCCTGGCCATAGGCTGGTCGGACCCTCCGGCCACGCTCAAGAACCTGACGCCCCGTGGCCGCGAGCGGGTCCTCGTGGCCCTGGGGCACCACCCCTTCTATCCCGTGCGCCAGCTCTTCTTCTTCCTCAAGCTGATGTGCTGCATGCAGTACTACGAGCACCCGGAGGTGGCGGCCCACCTGGGGGCCACCTGGCCCTGCGCCCGCCCCGAGGGCGACCCGTCGTGACGCCCCCCGCGCAGGCGCCCGGGCCGCCCCCGGAGGGACTCGTCGAGGGCTCGACCCTGGGCGGCGACGTTCGGGTGCGCGCCGACGTGGCGGTGGTGGGGAGCGGGGCAGCCGGGGGCGTGGTGGCGCGCCACCTGGCCGAGGCCGGGGCCACCGTGGTGGTCCTGGAGGAAGGGGGCTACTACACCCGGAACGACTATGGTCGGCTCACCCCCTCCGAGTCCTTCCGGCAGCTCTACCGGGACCGGGGCCTGACGGTGGCCCTCGGGGTGGGAGGCGGCCCGCACGTCCCCTTCCTCCTCGGGCGCGCGGTGGGGGGCTCCACCGTCGTCAACGGGGCGGTCTCCTTCCGCACCCCCAGGCGCGTCCTGGAACGCTGGAGGGAGGCCCACGGGCTGGACCTCGACCTGGGCGAGATGGACGCCATCTTCGAGGAGGTGGAGGGCTTCATCCACGTGGCCCCGACCCCGGACCGGGTCCTGGGGAACAACGCCCGGGTCTTCGCCCGCGGGGCCGAGCGCCTCGGGGTCTCCTACGGCCGCATCGCCCGCAATGTCCCGGAGTGCGGCGGCTGCTGCCGGTGCATCTTCGGATGCCCGCGGGACGCCAAGCTGGCGGTGCACCTCACCTACATCCCGGCGGCCCTGCGCGCCGGGGCGCGGGTCTACGCGGACGCGCGGGTGGACCGCGTGGTCGTGGAGAGGGGCCGCGCCACGGGGGTGGAGGGGGTGATCCTGGACCGCGCCACGGGGCGGCCCCGACACCGCATCGCCGTGGAGGCGGGCCGCGTGGTGGTGGCGGCGGGGGCCATCCACACCCCGGTCCTCCTGGCCCGGAGCGGCCTGGGCGGCGGGAGCGGGCTCCTGGGCCGCGGGCTCATGCTCCACCCCTCCACCCGCGTCATGGCCCTCTTCGAGGAGCGGGTCGAGGCCTGGAAGGGCGCCATGCAGGGGATGTACAGCGACCACTACGCCGCGGAGGGCATCCACTTCAACGCCATCTTCATCCCGCCGGGCGTCCTGGCCACGACCTACCCGGGCATCGGGCTTGGGGGCAAGGAGGCGGTGGCCCGTTACGACCGCTGGTCCACCTTCGGCGTCATGGTCTCGGATCGGCCCGGCGGACGGGTGCGGCCGGGCCCCCTGGGCGGGGGCCCGCTCGTGACCTACCGGCTCTCGGACGAGGACCGCCGGGCCACGGTCCGCGGCGTGAAGTACCTCTCGCGGATCTACCTGGCGGCCGGTGCCCAGGAGGTGCAGGTCCCCATCCATGGCCTGCCCCCCATCCGGACCGCGGCGGACGTGGACCGCATCGACGAGGCCCGGGTGGACGGGAGGCACCTGGAGCCCGTCTCCCAGCACCCCATGGGGACCTGCCGCATGGGCGCGGACCCCGGGCGCTCCGTCCTCGACGGCGCCTTCCGGTTGAGGGGGGTAGAGGGGTGCTACGTCCCGGACGCCTCCTTCTTTCCTACCAGCATCGGGGTCAATCCCCAGATCACCGTCATGGCCTTCGCCACCCTCTGCGCCCGCCGCATGGTCGCATCCGCGTGAGCGGTTGTCTCACGGCGGCCTGACCCCGGTGGGTCGGGGCGGGGGGGCCGCGCTCGGGGCGGACGAGGTGGCGCGCAGGCTCGGGTCCCTGGTCCTGGTGGAGAGGCGGCGCGGCCACCGGGTGGCCCCGGAGGCCCTCGCCGTGGCCGCCTTCCTCCGGCCCCGGGGCGGAGAGCGGGTGGTGGACCTGGGGGCGGGGACCGGGGTGCTCTCCCTCCTCGCGGCCCGGGCGGAGCCGCCCCCCGCCTCGGTGGCGGCGGTGGAGCGCCTGGCGCCCCTGGCGGAGCTGGCCCGGCGCAATGCCGCGCGGAATGGCCTCGAGGGGTTGATCCGGGTCCACGAGCGCGACCTCCGCACCCTGGGGGAGGGCGAGCTGGCCGCCGACCTGGTCCTCGCCAACCCCCCGTTCTACGCCGAGGGTTCTGGCCAGCCCTCGTCCAACCCCCTGGCCCACGCCGCGACCCATGAGCTGGCGGGGGGGCTGGTGGACTTCGTCGCCGCGGCCCGGCGTTGCCTCGTCGGCCCGGGCCGGCTCGTCCTGGTCCACGCCGCGGAGCGCCTCGCCGAGGTCCTCGCCACCCTGGCGGCGGCGGGTCTCCGGCCGCTGCGCCTCCGGGTCCTCCGGCGAGCGCTCGGCGGGGCGGCCCACCGGACCCTCATCGAGGCGGCCACGGGCGGCGAGGCCGCGTCCGGCCTGGAGGTGGACGAGGCCGGGCTGGACTACCGCGTCTTCATCCGTTCGGGCCCTCGTCGGGCCTGAACGGATATCCTGGAGGCGCCATGGACCCCCCCGGCGCACCCGAGGCGGACCCCGTCCTCGCCACTGTCGGCGCCCACGACCTCCTGGCCAAGGTAGCCCACGGGGGGATGGGCGTGGTCTACAAGGCCCGCCACCGGGAGCTGGGGCGGGTCGTGGCCCTGAAGCTCCTCCTCTCCGGCGAGCACGCCTCGCCCCAGGAGGCGGCCCGCTTCCGCCAGGAGGCGCGCAACGCGGCCCGGCTGCGACACCCGAACATCGTCGCCATCCACGAGGTCGGCGAGCAGGCCGGGCGCCCCTACTTCACCATGGACTACATCGAGGGCCGGCCCCTGGACCAGGTCATCGAGACGGAGCGCCTGCGGAGCGCCCGCGCGGCCGCCATCGCCCGCACCTGCGCCGCCGCCCTCCACTACGCCCACGGCCAGGGGGTCGTCCACCGCGACGTCAAGCCCGCCAACATCCTCATGGACGGGGCCGGCGAGCCCCACCTGACGGACTTCGGCCTGGCCAAGGACCTCTCCTCCAGCGAGGGCTCGGGGATGACCCGCACCGGGGGCATCCTGGGGACGGTGCGCTACATGTCCCCGGAGCAGGCCCGAGGGCTGGCCAAGTACGTGGACGCCCGCACCGACGTCTATTCCCTCGGCGTGGTCCTCTACGAGATGCTCACGGGACGCGTCCCCTTCCACGCCGACTCGGCCCTGGAATGTCTCCGGCAGGTCATCGACAAGGACCCCACCCCGCCCCGGCGCCTGGACCCCCAGGTCCCCATCGAGCTGGAGCTCATCACCCTGAAGGCCATGGCCAAGGAGCCGGACCGCCGCTACGCGGACGCCGGGGCCATGGCCGAGGACCTGGGCCGCTTCCTGGCCGGGGAGGCGGTATCCGCCCGGGCCCCCAGCGCGATCTACCGCCTCACCCGCGTGGCGAGGCGCAACCGGGTCGCGGCGGCCGTGGGGACGGCCCTCCTCGCCGTGGTGGCGGGGCTCGCCATCGAGCGGGAGCTGCGCATTCGCCGGATGCTGGACGCCGCCGATGCCCTGCGGGGGCAGGTGGCGGCCCTGGGGCTGGACGCCGAGCGCGCCGCCACGGAGCGCGACCGCCTCGAGGCCGCGACCCCTAGCTGGCTCCTCCCCTCGGAGAAACCGGCGCTCCTCGCGGCGCGCCGCCGCGTCGAGGCACTCCGCTCCGAGCGCGAGGCGGCCCTGGGCGAGGCCATCGCGGCCTATACCGCCGTCCTCGGCCTCAGCCCCCGGTCGCGGCGCGCCCGCGAGGGGCTGGCCGACATCGGGTGGGGGCTCTACGAAAAGGCCGAGGAGGACATGGATGCCACGCGCATGGCCGTGGCCCGGCAGTTCGTCCTCCAGCACGACCCGGAGGGCCGCGGGCGCCTCCTGGATGCCCCCGGGACGGTGCGCATCGACAGCGACCCGCCCGGGGCCGAGGCCTGGCTCTACCGCTATCTGCCGGACAACCTGGGCCTCCGCCTCCTGCCCTATCCCTCGGACCCGGACGGCCGCGCCGACACCTCCGTAGCCTTCCCGGACCCGGAGTCCCTGGGCGGGTCCATCGTCGTCCTCGAGGTGGAGCCGGGTTCCCACGCGGAGCGAGCCGGGGTGCGCCCCGGGGAGGCCCTCCGGCACTTCGGTGGCCGCCGGGTCGTGACCCCTGTCGAGGACGTGTTGAAGGTCCGAGCGGCCCTGGGCGACCCGGAGGCGGTGGACGTGGTGCTCCGCGGGCCGGACGACGTGGAACGCACCCTGCGGCTGGGGCTCCGGCCCGAGCCGGGCTGGCGCCTGGGGGCCATCCCGGCGCGCGCCCAGGAGGCCTATCCCCTGCACCGGGGCCCGGGTCCCCACCGGCTGGGTCCGGTGCCGGTCCAGCTCACCCTCCCGCCGGGTTCGTACCTGGTGCTCCTGCGCCGGGAGGGGCTCCAGGACGCGCGCTACCCGGTCCTCGTGGCGCGGGGCGGCGCCCAGGACACGGGCCGGGTGAGGCTCCTCGCCGCCCAGGCCGTGGGGGAGGGCTATGTCTGGGTCCCCGGCGGCCCTACCCTCGTGGGCGGCGACCCCCGGGCCCCTGGCGCCGCCCCGCGCAGGTTGCGGGAGGTCCCGGGATTCCTCATGGCGCGCCACGAGCTGACGGTGGGCGAGTACCTGGAATTCCTGAACGACCGGGTGGCGGCGGGCCAGGCCGGGCAAGACGGATTCACGGACTGGCTCGTGCCTCGGCGGGCGCCCCAGACGGGGGCCCTCTGGGAGCCGGACCCGGAGACGGGCCTCTACGACCTTGGCGAGGAGGCGCGCGCGCGGCCGGTGGTGGGGGTCAACCAGGGGATGGCCCTGGCCTACTGCGCCTGGCTCTCCGGCCGCACGGGCCAGGCCTATCGCCTCCCCACCGAGGACGAGTGGGACCGCGCGGCCCGGGGCGCCGATGGTCGGCCCTACCCCTGGGGGAACGGCTTCGACGGGAGCCTGGCCGTGACGGGCTTCTACGCCCAGCGCAGCGGCCTCCTGCCCGTGGGGATGGTCCCCACCGACGAGGGGCCCTCCGGGGTGCGTGACCTGGGCGGCTCGGTCTCCGAATGGTGCTCCGACTGGTTCGACGAGGAGAAGGAGCTCCGCGTGGTGCGGGGGGCCTCGTGGGCCACCAAGGTCCTGGCCGAGTCCCGCGCCACGGCCCGCGGCGGGGCGGTCCCCTGGGGGCTCGCGGTGGACCTGGGCTTCCGCCTGTGCCGGGCCGCGCCGGACCGGTGACGCGGCGGGCCCGGGGCGGTAGACTGCCGGGCCAGTGACCGGGCGACCGGAGGTCGTGAGCGAGTGATGGACAGCGCGGGTCTCGCCGAGAAGCTGCTCGTCCGCTGGCTCCCCCTGGACGCCACCAGCGGCCGCGAGGCCGCCATGGCGCGCGCGGCGGCCGAGGCCCTGAGGGACCTCGGCCTGGAGGTCCGCGAGCACGAGGTGGCCCCGCGGAGGCCCAACCTCCTCGCCACCCGCGGACGTCCGCGCCTCCTCTTCGCCACCCACCTGGACACGGTCCCGCCCCACCTGGACCACCGGGTGGACGCCCGCGCCTTCCACGGCCGTGGGGCCTGCGACGCCAAGGGGGTCCTCGCTGCCATGGTGGAGGCCGCGGCCTCCCTGGACCGGCCGGACGTGGGCTTCCTCCTCCTGGTGGGCGAGGAGGTGGACCACGCGGGGGCCCTGGCCAGCGCGGCGCTCGCCCCGCCGCCGGAGCCGCGGCCGGAGTTCGTCGTCCTGGGCGAACCCACCGGGAATCGTCTGGTGGTGGCGCAGAAGGGCTTCCTCGGGGTCCGCCTCGAGGCCGAGGGTCGCGCGGCCCACTCGGGATACCCGCACCTCGGGGTCTCCGCGGTGCACCGGCTCCTGGACGCCCTGGGGCGCGTCCGGGCCGGTCCCTGGCCCGAGGACCCGGAGCTGGGCGCGACCCTGGTCAACGTGGGGCTCATCGAGGGGGGCGTCGCCCACAACGTCCTCGCCCCCTCGGCCCGCGCCACCCTCGCGGTGCGCACGGTGCAGCCGGAGAAGGAGGTCCAGGACCGGCTCGTGGCCCTTGCCGGGGAGGACGCCCGCGTGGTGCGCCGCACGGGCAACGACCCCTTCCGCTTCCACGTCCCGGAGGGCTTCCCCACCACGGTGGCCGCCTTCAACACCGATGGTCCCTACCTGGGGGCCTGGGGCGCCCGCATCTGCCTGGCCGGCCCTGGCCGCATCGAGGACGCCCACCGCCCCGACGAGCGCATGGACCGGGCCTCCCTGGCGGAGGGGGTCTCGCTCTACCGGCGGCTGGCCGAGGCCCTCCTGGCGTGACCGGCGCGGAGGCGCCCGCCCGGCAGGCGCGGCGCTTCGAGGCGGACCGCACCTGGGTGGACGGGGTCTTCCGCGATGGGGTGGCCGTGCGCGTCGGCCCCGACGGCCGCATCCTCTCGGTGGGCGGCGAGCGGCCCGAGGGGGACGAGGTGGTGCGCCTGGCGGGCGCCGCCCTCGTCCCCGCCTGCGTGGACGCCCACAGCCACGCCTTCCAGGTCCTCCTGCGCGGCCGAGCGGGCGGGGCGCGCTCCTTCCAGGAATGGGTGGACGGCTCGCTCTATCCCCTGGTGGAGGACCTGGACGAGGACGCCCTCCGGGCCTCGGCCCTCCTCGCCTTCTCCGAGATGGCCCGCTCGGGGGTTGCGGCGGTGGGCGAGTTCCACTACGTCCATAACCGGAAGGGAGACCACGAGCCCCAGGGCGAGCGCTACGCGGAGGTGGTCCTACAGGCGGCCCGGGCCGTGGGCCTGCGGGTGGCGCTCCTGCGCACCTTCTACGACACCGCCGACCGGCCGGGCCGGCGCCGGTTCGCCGAGGGCGTGGACCGGGCCGTGGCCGCCACGGAGGCCCTGGGCCGCCGCCACCGGGGCGACCCCCATGTCCGCGTCCTCCCGGCCCCCCACTCCCTGCACGGGGCCTCCGCCGTCATGATCCGGGCGGCTGCCGAGCTGGCCCGGGGGCTGGACTGCCGCTGGCACATCCACCTGGCCGAGCAGGCCTCGGACGTGGAGCGGGCGCGCGCGCTCCACGGGGCCACGCCCCTGGCGGCCCTGGAGGCCCTGGGGGTCCTGGACGGGCGCACGGTCCTCGTCCATGGGGTCTGGCTGGACCCGATGGAGGTGGCCCTCGCGGGTCGCTCAGGCGCCGGCCTGGTCTCCTGCCCCCTCACCAACCTGGAGCTGGGGGACGGGGTGGGCCCGGTCCCGGAGCTGGTGGCGGCGGGCGTCCGGGTGGGGCTCGGCACCGACGCCAACACGCGCCCCGACGTCTATGCCGAGATGCGCGCCCTGGAGCTGGCCCAGCGCTCGCACCGGAGGCGCATGGGCGTCCTGGAGGACCGGCAGCTCCTGGAGGCGGGGACCGCCGGCGGCGCGGCCCTCCTGGGCTTCGAGTCCGGGCGCATCGAGGCGGGCCTCCTGGCGGACCTGGTGGCCCTGGACCTGGACGACCCCTCCCTCTGGCCCGGCGCCTGGGGCGACTCGGCGGGGCTGCTCCACAACGTGGTCCACGCCCTCCGGCCCGCCTCGGCGGTACGCGCCCTCTACGTGGGCGGCGAACCGGTGGTGGAGGGGGGTCGCCTCACCCGCGTGGACCTGGAGGCGGTGCGCCGCGGGCTGGGGGGCTAGGCGCCCTCAGTCCCCGAACAGCCCCAGGCTGGCGGTGAAGCCGTGGAGGAAGGTCCGGCCGCCCACGGGGCCGATCTCCCCACCGCAGAGGAAGCCCGCCACCGGAAGCTCGCCCAGGACCTCGTGCACCACGCCCACGTCGTGATCGGGCCTGCCGAAGAGGTGGGTCCCGCGGCCGTTGCAGGTGAACAGGAGCGCCCCCGCCCTGCCGCGGCCCTCCCCCTTGGTGGCCGCGAGCTGCTCGCGCAGGTCCTCGTCCGCCGTGGCGGCGTCCCGGACGTGGAACTGCACCGTCTGGCCCCGCCGGAAGCGATCCCCCACCGCCATGGCCCCGCTCCGGGGGTCGAAGCCCGTGAGGTTGCGGATGAGGAAGTCCCCCCGATGGAACTCCGACCGCTGCTCGTCGATGACCCGGCCCACGTGCAGGGCCGTCCGGACCAGGCGGCGGTCCACCTCGCCGAGCCCCTCGACGACCTCCTGGAGGACCGCCAGGGTGGGCTTGCCCGCCAGCTCGTGGATCACGTTCTCCTCGGCCCGGGTCACGACGAAGGGACGGCCTATGGGCCGGCACCCCTGGGAGACCACGGCCCGGAGGCCCACCGGGCCCACCAGGGACAGGCCCACGGCCCCCTCCTCCAGGACCCTGCCCCCGTGGAGGAGCCGGTTGACCCCCGGCTCGTGGCCGGCGCTCGCCAGGCCCCCCAGGACCGGCGCGCCGGGCCAGGCCTGGTGGAACAGGTCGACGAGCCGCGGGACATCGATGGTGGCCGGGTCGGCCAGGAGGAGGAACACCGGCGCCGGGGATGCCGCCAGGCCGAGGTGCGACCGCCAGGTCTCCCCATCCGGGATCCCCTCCAGCTCCACCTCCGTGACGGCGAAGGACCGCGCCTGGACGCCGGGCCAGTGGGCGAGCCACACGGAGACCGCGGGTCCCCGCTCCACCTCCCGCCCCTCCCCGATGACCCCGGCGGCCGAGCAACCCACCGCCACATGGGCACCGGCCGCCAGGCGAGCCGCCGCCTCCTCCAGGCCCGTCCCCAGGTGGTGGGCGCTGCAGAAGACCAGGGCCGCGTCGGCCTGCTCGCCCCCCAGTCTCCCCAGCGCCCCGGCCAGGGCCTCCTGGAAGGCGTCGCCGGTGTCCTTCCGGGTGGAGAGGGCCGCGGCGCAGCGGACGGCGGCGGTTCGGGTTTCCATGGGTGCAGCCCTCGATGGGGATACGCGGTATTCTAGGCCGGGGCCGCGTCGTTGTCACGCCATGGAGGGCACCATGCCGAAACCCGTCCCCGACTTCCGCGACCTCCGCTGCCAGAGACCGGACCTGGACCGGGTCCGGGCCGACTACGACGGCCTCTGCGCCGGTTTCGACCCCGCCGGCGACCCCGGCAAGCAGGTCGCGGCGGCCCTCCGCTGGAACCGGATCCGCTCCCGAGTGGACACCGCCCGCTCCCTGGCCTCGGTGCGCTACAGCATGGACACGCGCGACCCGGGCGCCCGCGCGGACCGGGAGTTCTTCGACGAGAACGACCCGGCCTTCCAGGAGCAGTCTGTGCGCTTCGCCCGGCTCCTCCTCGCGAGCCCTCACCGCGCGGCCCTCTCCGAGCGCCTGGGGGAACAGCTCTTCCGGATCCAGGAGGCGGCCGTGTCGGCCTTCGACCCCCGCATCATGGAGCCCCTGCGGCGGGAGGCCCGCCTCTCCCGCGAGTACACCGAACGGCTGGCCGCCGCCGAGATCCCCTTCCGGGGCGAGACATGCAACCTCTCCAGCCTGGCCCGTCATTACAGCGACGCGGACCGGGCCGTCCGGCGCGCGGCGCAGGAGGCCCGCTTCGGCTTCTTCGCCGGGCACGCCTCGCGCCTGGACACCATCTACGACGAGCTGGTGGGGCTCAGGGACGGCATGGCCCGGGCCCTGGGCCACCGGGACTTCGTGTCCCTGGCCTACCTCCAGCTCACCCGCACGGACTATGGCCCGGCGGAGGTGGAGGTCTTCCGCCGGCAGATCCTAAGGCGCGTGGTCCCCCTGGCGGCGGAGCTGCGCCGGCGCCAGGCCCGGCGTCTGGGGCTGGACCGCCTCGCCTTCCACGACGAGGCGGTGGAGCACCCGGAGGGGAACCCCCGTCCCCTGGGCGACGGCCCCTGGGTCGTGGAACAGGCGCGCCAGATGTACCGGGCCATGGGCCCGGAGACCGGCGAATTCATCGAGGCCCTGGTGGGCGGGGGATACCTGGACGTGGAGAGCCGGCCGGGGAAGGCCGGGGGCGGCTTCTGCACCGAGTTCCCGGATCACCGGGTCCCCTTCGTCTTCGCCAACTTCAACGGGACGAAGGCCGACGTGGAGGTGATGACCCACGAGTGCGGCCATGCCTTCCAGTCCTGGATGTCGCGCCACCACGACCTGGTGGACTACCGCTTCCCCACGGCGGAGGCCTGCGAGATCCACTCCATGGGGATGGAGTTCCTCACCGGGCCTTTCATGGACCGCTTCTTCGGCGAGGGGGCCGAGCGCGTCCGGCGGGACCACCTCTCGGGCGCCCTCAGCTTCCTGCCCTACGCCGCGGCGGTGGACGAGTTCCAGCACCGGGTCTACCGCGAGCCGGGGCTCGGCCCGGCGGGCCGCCGGGCCGTCTGGCGCGAGCTAGAGTCGCTCTACCTGCCCTGGCGCGCCTACGAAGGCCTGCCGCACGCCTCCGAGGGCGGGTTCTGGCAGGCGCAGAGGCACATCTACCTCTCGCCCTTCTACTACATCGACTACGCCCTGGCCCAGACCTGCGCCTTGCAGCTCTGGAGCCGCTCGCGGAGGGACCCGGAGGCGACGTTCCAGGATTACCTGGCGCTCTGCCGGCCGGGGGGCTCGCTCCCCTTCCTCGGGATCCTGGCCGCCGGGCGGCTGGAGAACCCCTTCCGGGAAGGTTGCCTGGACGCCATCGTCGGCGAGGCCGCCCGCGAGCTCGGGCTATAGCTCGTAGGCGCGTCCCTCCTCGGGGACCATGACCCCCGGGAGGCCGTCCGCCGAGAGCCGGCGCGCGAGGGCCAGGGAGGCGTCCTCCTCCCCGTGCACCACGTAGACGGCCCCGAGCCCGGAGCGGTGCGAGCGGGCGTGGGCCTCCAGCCCCAGGCGATCGGCGTGGGCGCTGACGCCCGAGACGGTCTCGACCTGGGCGCGCACGCCCACCGTCTCCCCGAAGATGCGCACCTCGGACGCCCCCTCCTGCAGCCTACGGCCGAGGGTACCGGCGGCCTGGTAGCCCACCAGGAGCACCAGGTTGCGCCCGTCCGGGAGCCGCTGCCGTAGGTGGTGCAGGATGCGCCCGGACTCGCACATGCCGCTGGCGCTGATAATCACCAGCGGTCCCTGGCGCGCGTTGAGGGCCTTGGACTCGTCGGACGTCCGGGTGTAACGCAGCCGTGCGAAGCCGAAGGGGTCGCCCCCTCTCTCGAGCCAGCCGCGCGCCTCCTCGTCGAAGCACTCCGAGTGCAACCGGTGGATCTCCGTCACGTCCGTCGAGAGGGGACTATCCACCACCACGTCCATGGGGGGCAGGACGTGGTCGTCGATGAGGCGGTGCAGGTGGTAGACCAGACGCTGCGTCCTGCCCACGCTGAACGCGGGCACCACCACCACGCCCCTCCGCTCCGCGGCGCGCCCCACCGCCTCGGCCAGGGCCCGCTGCATGTCCTCGCCCCGGGGGTGGAGGCGGTCCCCGTAGGTGCTCTCCATCACCAGGGCGTCCACCGGGACAGGGGCGGTCTCGGGGTCCCGCAGGATGGGGACGTCCCGGCGCCCGAGGTCGCCGGTGTAGAGGACCCGCCGGGGCGCGGCGAGCGCCCCGGACCGGACCTCGACCAGGACCTGGGCCGAGCCCAGGATATGGCCCGCGTCCAGGAAGAGGGCCCGAACCCCGCCCGCCAGGTCGAACCAGCGCCCGTAGGGCACCCCCGCGAGCCGGCCCACGGCCGCCTCGGCGTCCGCCGCCCGGTAGAGCGGCTCGATGGGCTCGTCCGGGTGCTTCCGGTTCCAGTAGGCCGCGTCCGACTCCTGGATGCGCGCGCTGTCGCGGAGCATCACCGCCGCCAGGTCCCGGGTGGCCGCCGTGGCCCAGATGGGCCCGTCGAAGCCCGCCCTCACCAGGGTCGGCAGCCTCCCCGCGTGGTCCATGTGGGCGTGGGTGAGGAGGACCCCATCGATGGAGCGCGGGTCGAAGGCGAAGCCCTCGTTGCGTCGCCGCGCCTCGGCCCGTCGCCCCTGGTAGAGGCCGCAGTCCACCAGGTAGCGTCGCCCCTGGGCCTCCACCTCGTGCAGGGACCCCGTGACCGTCCTGACCGCGCCGCGGAAGGTGAGCTTCATGGCGGGAGCTTATACCACGAGGACGCCCTGCGTGCGTACGCGGGTCCCCGGTGCCCCGCCGAGCGGCCGGCCAGGGCCAGCGCCAGCTCCACCAGGTAGAAGGCCACCGCCGCCAGGTAGCACCAGGGGCCCAGGGCCACCGCGGCCTCCCCCGCGCGTTCGGGGGCGGGCCATGGAGGCCCCGCGGTGAGCACCCGCCCCCCGGTCCACCGGGCCAGGACCTCCAGGGCCTCCACGTCCAGTCCCAGGTCCCGCTCCTCGTCCCGCGGTTCCAGGCGGGCGAGGCCCCGGCGGACCGTGGCGCCAGCGCCCAGCCCCTCCTCCACCAGGACCCCCACCGCCTCCGTCGGGGCATCGAGGGGACAGGAGGCCCGGTAGACCCCGGGCCCCTCGGGCTCCAGGGCCAGGTCCTGTCCCAGCGCCCTGTCGTCCGCGAGTACCACCCGGGCGCGCAGGTCCAGTCCTTCGCGCCCCTCGGCGTCCACCTCCACCTGGAGGCGGCCGGCCCGTCGGCGGGCCTCGACCCGGTAGCCCGCCGGGACTGTCTCCGGCAGGCACCACCGGGCCGCCCGGGCCAGGAACACCGCCAGGGCCCCATCGGCGCGCCAGGCCTCGCCCCACGCCCCGTCTGGCTCGGTGGCCAGGGCCACCACCCTCCCCAGCCCCGAGCGGGCCCGTGCCGCCACGGGCCGCCCGTCCTCGAGGACCAGTTCCGCCTCGGCCCGCTCCGCCAGGGCCGTCCGGGCCAGCCCCCCCCGGGGCGGCGGCCGACGCCCCGCCGGCCAGACCTCGGCCCCCGGGGCCACGCGCGGTTCCACGGGCCCCGGCACGACCCCCTCGCCCAGCGCGAGCCTCGCCTCGCGGACCAGGACCTCCCCCAGACGCTCGTCCACCTCCCCCACCTCGACGAGTCGCCCCCGGCCCGCGCGGGCGAGGCCCAGCAGGACGTCCCGGTCGGGCCGCTCCCCCACCGCGACCACCGAGAGGGTGACGCGCCCCTCATCGGCCGCCGCCGCCAGCCTCTCCTCGAGCCGCCGCGCCACCTCCGGAGGGCTGTCGCTCACCCCGTCGGAGAGGGCCACCAGGTGGACGCGCCCCGCCGGCGCCGCCAGGTCCAGGGCGGCCGCCACGCCCGCCGCGAGGTCCGTCCCCCCGCCGGGCGACGCCGCCAGGAGGCGCTCCCGCAGGCTGCCGTCCAGGGCGCTCTGCGGCGGGACGACGAGCTTCACCCCCGCGTCGAAGACCACTGCGCCGACCCGGTCCTCCGACCCCAGGCCTCGCGGTGGGAGGATGGCCCGCACGGCCCGCTCGTACCGGGTCGGGCCCCCCGGGGCCGCCTCGGCCATGCTCCCTGAACCGTCCAGGGCCAGCAGCAGCGTCAGCGGTCCCGGGGCCGGACCGCCCGACTCCGGGACCAACGGCGAGAGCGCCTCCAGGGCCGTTCCCCCCCAGCTGCCGAGGCTGTAGGCGCGCCGGCCACCCGCCAGGACCAGGCCCGCCCCCCCCAGCTCCACGTGGCGCCGGAGGGCCTCCGAGCGCGCGGCCCCCAGCTCGCCGTAGGACACCTCCGAAAGGACGACCAGGCCGTAGGGCGCCAGGGGGTCGGCCTCCCGAGGGAGGTCGGTCGCTGCGACGACCTCGACCTGGAGGCCCGCCGCCTGGAGGGCCGCGGCGGCGGCCCCGCTCCCGACGATCAGGGCGCGGGCGGGCCCGGTGACCAGCACCGCCACGGCCCTCGACTCGCCTCCCCGGACGGCCCCCTCCGCATCCCCCTCCTCCTCGGCCCGGACGCGCCAGACGGCCAGCCCGGCCGCGGGGGGCCGTACGGAGAACTCCACGTCGCGCAGCCCCGCGCCCGGGACCTCCACGCGCCGCGCCTGGCCCCCGTCCGGCCCCTCCACGCGCACGACCACGCCTCGCGGGTTCCCGGGTCCCAGGGCGACGGTCGCCGCCAGGGTCAAGTCCTCCCCCGAGGAGGCCGAGAGCGGCGCGGAGACGCCCAGGAGCCGGAGGCCCCGGGCGGGGGTGGGGGGCAGCAGGACCGGCGAGACCGGGACCTCCGCGGGGACCTGGAACGGCCAGTCCCCCGCGGTGGCGTCGCGCCCGTCCGACAGCAGGACGATGGCCGCTCCCCGTTCGCGCCCCAGGAGGGCCCCCGCGGCCGCCACCGCCGCCGCCACGTCCGTGGAGGAGGCGTCCACCTCCGAGGAGAGGCGCGTCCCCAGGGTCTGCGCCCGCGCCGGGGCCATGCCCAGCTCCACCTCCGGCCGGGCGCCGAAGGCGATGACGCCCGCGGGCGCGTCCGGGGGGAGGGCCTCCAGGTCCCGCCGCGCCAGGTCGAGGGCCTCCTGCACCCGGTGGCGGAAAGAGGCCGAGGCGTCCACCAGGTAGACCCGCGCGCCGGTCGTCATGGCCTGTGGCCCGCGCGGCGCGGCCATCCCGAGCACCAGGAGGGCCGCCGCCGCCGAGCGCGCGGCCGCGCGGGCCTTGCCGCCGCCGGCAGCGAGGGCCGCGGCCGCCGCCGGGGGCAGGAACCAGAGCCACGCCGGGGCGTCGAAAGGGAGGTCCATCGACCCAGGACCCGTGACGGGTCCCTAGCTCACGACCACGGGCGGCGAGCCCCTGTGGCCCACCCCCCCCTGGCCCATTAGAATGGTGCTGCCCATGAAACAGTTCGCGGCCTTCACCCTGGTCGTGTTCGCCCTGGTGGGCGGTGTCCTCCACGGCAAGTCCCGCCACGACGCGGCTCGCCCGCGCCCCGCCACCGTGCCGCCCGCGGAGACGGACGGCGGACCGTCCACCGCCGGGGAACCGGCCGCCCCCCGGAGCGCCCCGAACGCCCAGCGGACAGACCCCGCCCAGGTGGCTCGGCTCCTGGAGCAAGGCGAGGCCCGCCTGAGGGCGGGAGACTTCGACGGGGCGCGGGCGCTCCTGGAACGGGCCCGAGACCTGGCCGCGGACGCCCGACTTGTGGACCTCACTGCCGGTGCCGCGCGGCAGGCGTCCCGCGCCGTCGTCCTTCACGCCCTCACGCAGCACATCCAGCCGGATGCCTTCTCCGATGGCAAGGACCTGGTCGAGCTGGAGCTGGCCGACGGGCGTGACCTGGTCGCCCGGGGACGCACGGCGGAAGGCGGCCGCGGCGCCTTCCAGGGCCAGCTCCAGGACGGCACCGAGATCTCCCTCGAGCCCGCCGAGATCGCCTCGAGCCGCGCCCTGAGCGGCGAGGCGTGGCGTGAACGCTGCCGGCGGCGGGTGGACCGTGGGGCGCAGGCCGCGGGGACCGCGGATTCCGCCGATGCGAGGGCCATCGGGCGCTGGCAGATCGCCTGCTACGCGCTCCAGTGTGGTCTCGCCGACCGGGCCGCCCCCCTCCTCGGAGAGGCCCTGGGGGACGCCTCCGACTTCCTCATCGAGACCTTCTGCTTCGGAGATATCGCCGGGCTGAAGCGCCATTGGGAGGTCGCCCGTGGGGTCGAGGCCCCCCGGGAGGTCGCCTCGCGACCCGGCGACTCCACCGCCCCGGACCCCACCCCGGCGTCGACAGCGGCCGCCGTCGCGACCGGGCCCGTGGAGGTCGGGCCCCCGGCGACCACGGATGCGGGAGACGCCGAACCGGCGCGCCCGGTGAGTGACCCCCGACCTGCCTCAGGGGCCCTGGGCGACCCGGACTACACGCGATTCCAGGCGCGCTTCGGCGAGGCCAACCGACACTACCTGCGTTCCTTCGGCGAGACCCCCCAGGCGAGGGATGAGCTGGCGACCGCCTTCGGCCTGTTCCGGGAGGCCCAGGAGATCCTCGACCGGCTCTCGACCCGCCACCCGGACGACCCGGATGTGGAGCGCGCCTACGAGCGCCTCCAGGTCCTCCTCTACGACTGCCAGAAGCGCAAGGCGCTGTAGGGAGTCGCCCCCTACCAGCCCGGGTTGGGGGCCCCCGGGCTCGCCTTGCCGGCCTCGTGGGCGACCAGGTCCTCGGCGGTGATGGTGGGACGGGCCAGGCAGCCCCCGGTGGCCGTTTCCGCCAGGGGTGGCGTCTCGTCGGCGAGGCTCCCATCGGGGCGTAGGAGCCTCAGGAGGTCCCCCGCCCCCAGACCGTTTCCGATGGCGCGTCCGTCCTTCACCGTCATGAGGACCGTCGCGTCGGGGAACCCCTTCGGGTCCGCGTCCGGGTCCAGGATGAGGGCGAAGGCCCCTGGCGCGAGGACGGTCGGGCCGCCTTCCTTCCAGGGCCTGATTCGGTCCACGCCGTCTCCATCGTCCAGACGCCAGTCCGCCAGGTCCACGGGCAGTTCGGCGCCGTTGTATATCTCGATGAACTCGCCGCGCGCGGCGTCCGCGGGCGCATGGAGGACCTCGCTGATCAGGACGCGCCCGAACTCCAGGAAGGGGATGACCGGGAATTCGTCGGAGGCCACGCGGCGCTCGCGGTCCCACCACCAGTGCCCCACGGCGCCGGGGTCGCGGAACAACCCGCACTTCTGGGCCTGGTAGCGGATCCGGCCCGTCTCCTTGCGATCCAGGGTCATGGGCGAGAAGTGGATGGGGATCCACCGTCGGTAGTCCTCGTTCCCCCGGCCCGCGGAGAGCCGCGCCAGGAAGGGCTGGTAGCGTTCCCGCCCCAGCTCCCACATGCGCTCGAACTCGG
>JACQVX010000077.1 GCA_016209495.1 Planctomycetota bacterium | reverse complement strand
TGGAGGGCCTGGCCCAGGCGGCCGACGGCTGCAGCGGCGCGGAGGTCGAGCAGGCGATCGTCTCGGCCATGTACTTCGCCTACGCCCAGGGACGCGAGTTCACGGGCGAGGACGTCCTGGCCGCCCTGGCCGACTCGGTCCCGCTCTCCAGGACCATGGGGGAGGACATCGCCGCCCTGCGGGCGTGGGCGGCCGAGCGCGCGCGGCCCGCGTCGGGGGACTAGCAGCCGGTGGTCCTCCTCCTCTTCCCCGTGGGCGACGAGAATCCGAGGGCGACGCGTCCGCATGTCACCTACGTCCTGACGGCCCTCCTCCTCGCCTCGGGGGTCGCCCTGCTGGCCGCCCCGCCCGGGGCGCACCACCGGCCGATGACCGGCTTCCGCCCCCAGGTGCCCGATCTCGCCCCGTTCCTCCTTGCCCCGTTCATCCCCTCGAACCTGGTGGACGCCCTGGTGGCGGTGGCCTTCCTGGCCATCTTCGCGGACCACGTCGAGGACCGGTTCGGGCACCTGGCGTATGCGACCCTCTACTGCCTCTGGGGGTGGATCGGCCTCCTCGTCCACCTGTTCGTGGGCGACCCGTCCCAGCCCTTTCGCGGGCCCACCTACGGCGTCACAGGGGCCATCGGGGCGTACGTGGCCCTGTTCCCCCGGCACACCGTGCGCTTCCTGGACGCGTCGCCGCTGGTCTTTCGCCTGCTCGTCCGCGAGAGGCGGCACCGCACGCCGCGCGGCGGCGAGGACGGCCTATGGAGGACCCAACACGTCCGCGCGGTCTGGGTCGCCCTGTGGTGGCCCCTCGCCCATCTCTTCCTCGTGGGGGCCGGCGTCCACCACGGCTCGCCGGTAGCGGTCCTCGCCTCGGGCCTGGCCGGCTACGCGGCGGGGTGGGCGGGCCTCCGGTGGATGTCCATCCGCGTCGCCGATCCGACCCTGCCCAGGGAGCTGGAGCCGGTCCGCCCGGAACGCGGCGGGCGGACCCCTACGGGCCTGCCGGAGCCGGTTCCGGCCCCGGGGACCCTCGCCCTTGCGGCCGCGGGGCCGGCCGTCCCCCGGGAGGGCGAGACCTACCTGGAGGTCGAGCCGCCGCCGGGGACACCGCCGCCCGGACCTGACTCCCGGCCTCCGATCCCGGATGACAGGCGGTTCGCGGTCATCCGACTCACGGAGGACCTGGTCGATGTCAGCCTCCTGGGCGAGATCGTCGCGAGGACGACCGGAGAGAGCCTCGGCGACGTCACGCGCCGGATCCGGGTGGCGCGGGGGCTGATCGCCCGCGGTCTCCCGCGCGAGGGCGCCGAGGGGATCGTGGCCGCTCTAGGTGCACGCGGGGTCGCCTCCGCCGTGGTGGACCTGGTCCGCACCCCGCCCTTCCCCCCGCCGTCGCTCATCGGGGGAGCGGGGTGCGGGCCCATGGGCTGCGTGTTCCAGCTACGGGAGGGCCGGCGCGTGGAATTCCCGTGGAGCGCCATCGGCCTGGTGGCGGCGGCCCAGATCGAGTCGCGGAGGACCGTCCCGCTCGAGCGGTTCGGCTGGGGACGGGGGACGGGTGCGGATGGGGGAGAGGTCCGCAGGGTCGAGAAGGTGACTCGCGACACGGTCATAGACTTCGTGCTGCGGAGCCCCGTGTCGCGGCTACGGCTCTACGTGCAGGATGCACACTTCCGGCCCATGGCGGAGGTGGAGCCGGGTGCCGGGCCTTCGCGCGGGAGCTCGTGGCCCACCGGGGCGCCACGCCCATCCACACCGGTGTCAAGGTGCTCGTCGGCCGAGGGCGGTGGGGATACCTGGTCTTCCGCTCGGAGCGAGACTTCGACGAGTATTGCTGGTGGCTCTACCAGGTGCTCGCCTACTGCCGGGACCGGGCGGGGCGGGCCACCTACCTGGAATAGGAAGGGGGGGCGACCTTGAGCGGCGTCTCCGGCGCGGGTCTCGCGGCCATGGGCGTGGCCCTGGCCACGACCTTCGTCCTCTCGGCCAGCCTGGCGCGCCTCGCGCCCCGGTGGGCCCCCGCGGGGCTCCTGGACAGACCCCGGCCC
The DNA here is from genome assembly GCA_016209495.1 of Planctomycetota bacterium. Taxonomy (GTDB): domain Bacteria; phylum Planctomycetota; class JACQVX01; order JACQVX01; family JACQVX01; genus JACQVX01. The sequence goes on along the minus strand of JACQVX010000077.1, from coordinate 1,427 downwards.
GACCGCTGGCACGCGGGCCGGGCCGTCCCGCGGGTGGGGGGAGTGGCCCTCGTCGTGGGGGTGCTCGCCCCCGTGGCCTGGCTCGCGCCCCATGACACCTTCTACTGGGGCCTGGTCCTGGGGGGCGGGGCGGCCTTCGCGGTGGGGATGGCGGACGACCTCGTGCGTCTCGGGCCGGCGCACAAGCTGGCCGGGGCGGCGTTCGCGGCCTGCCTCCTGGTGGTCAACGACGTGACGCTGGACCTCTCCGCGTGGCCCTGGGCCGTGGCCCCGGCGACCATCGGCTGGTACCTGCTCGTGTCCACCGCCTTCAACCTCCTGGACAACATGGACGGCCTGGCCGCGGGGACGGCGGCCATCGCCGGCGTCGTCACCTGGGCCTTCGCCCTCGAGCGGCCGGAGGGGACCTCCGTGGAGGTGGTCTCGGCGGCGGTGGTCGGGGCCTCCCTGGGCTTCCTCGCCCTGAACCGGCCCCCGGCGAGGGTCTTCATGGGGGACTCGGGTGCCTGGTTCCTGGGGATGGTGCTCGCGGCCTCGGCGGCCCACGGGACCTGGCGCCAGGGGGCCGGCGTGGTGGCGACCCTGGCGGTGCCCGCCCTGGTCCTGGCGCTCCCCCTCTTCGACGCCGCCTTCGTGGCCCTGACCCGGGGCCTCTCCGGGCGCCCCTTGACCCGGGGCGGCACGGACCACGCATCCCACCGACTCGTGGGCCTGGGCACGAGCGAGGGGCGCGCCTTGGGCCTGCTCTGGGGGTTGAGCGCCCTCCTGGGCGGGGCGGCCTGGCTGACCCGCGGCACCGGGGGGCTGGTGGTGGCCGCGGCCCTGGGGGTGGCGCTGGTGGGGCTCGCCGCCGTGGCCCTGGTCCTGGCGGGGCGGGAACTTGCGGATGGGCTCCCCGAATGGTGCGCCCCGGCGGGGCTCCTCCTGGCGGACCTGGTCCTCCTGTGGGCGGCGCACGTGGGGGCATGGGCCGTCCGCTTCGGCGGAATCCCCGAGGACTACTCGCAGGTCCTGGCCCGCTGCCTGCCTGTCTTCCTGGGGGCCAAGATCCCCTTCCTGGTCCGGGCGGGCTTCTACCGGGGACCCCGGTCCGTCACCATCGCCGCCCTGGCGGACCTCGCCCTGACCGTGGCCCTGGGGACCCTGGTGGCCTTGCTCCTGGTGGCCCTGGCCTGGCGCCTGGAGGACGTCCCCCGCTCCGTCCTCGCCCTGGACGGGCTTCTCTCCTTCGTCCTCCTGGCCGCGGCCCGCCTCGCCGCGGCCTCCCTCCGGCGGGCCCTGGGGCGCCGGGCGCCGACTGGGCCCTAAGTCGCCGTAAGACAATCACTGCTACATTCGGCCGGCTGCGGCGGCGCGATGCGTCGTCGCTCGTCGTCGGAATAGCTCTCCATTGCTATTGCTCCTCCTCGCTCCTAGCCTCGCGCCGC
>JACQVX010000101.1 GCA_016209495.1 Planctomycetota bacterium | reverse complement strand
GAGGTCGTCGGAGTTGAGCCAGGCGACCAGGTCGCCGGTGGCCCGCCGCAGACCCTTGTTGATCCCCGCGCTCTGGCCCCCGTCGGGTTCGCTCACCCACCAGGCCAGGCGATCCGCGTAGCGCCGGATCACCTCCACGCAGCCGTCGGTGGACCCGCCGTCCCCCACCAGGTACTCCAGGTCCGGGTAGTCCTGGTCCAGCACGCTGCGCAGCGCCGCCTCCAGATAGCCCGCCTGGTTGAACGACGGCGTCACCACCGTGATGCGGGGAGGGCGGTCAGGCACGGGGGGGGGCGCCGTCGCCCGGTTGGGCCGCCTGGAGGTCATGGATCACGACGCGGCGCCGCTCCGCCTCCACCGAAAGGGCGTCGATGAGGGCGAGCCGCTCTGCGGCCACGCCCTCCAGCGCGTCCACCCGGGCCTGGAGGGCGGCCGTGCGCTCGCGGAGCTTCGTCTCCAGGGCGCGGATCACGTCCAGCCGCTCGGCGGCCACGCGCTCCAGCTCCGCCTGGGCCGCCTGGAGGTCGAGGACCTGGACGCAGCGCCGCTCCGCCTCCACCGAAAGGGCGTCGATGAGGGCGAGCCGCTCGGCGGCCACGCCCTCCAGCGCGTCCACCCGGGCCTGGAGGGCGGCCGTGCGCTCGCGGAGCTTCGCCTCCAGGTCGCGGATCAGGTCCAGCCGCTCGGCGGCCGTGCGCTCCAGCTCCGCTATGCGCCCCTCGGGCCCCGCGGCCACCTCCCGGAGCGTCCGGTCGAGCCGCTGGACCAGGTCGAGCCTCTCCGCCGCCACGCGCTCCAGTTCGGTGAGGCGCGCGGTGCGCCCGTCGTCGCTGGCGCGGAGTTCGGCCTCGAGACGCTGGATCACGCCCAGGCGTTCGGCGGCCGCGCGCTCCAGCTCGGTGAGGCGCGCGGTGCGCCCGTCGTCGCTGGCGCGGAGTTCGGCCTCCAGACGCTGGATCACGCCCAGGCGTTCGGCGGCCGTGCGCTCGAGCTCCGCGATGCGCCCCTCGGGCCCCGCGGCCAGCTCCCGGAGCGTCCGGTCGAGCCGCTGGACCAGATCGAGCCTCTCCGCCGCCACGCGCTCCAGCTCGGTGAGGCGCGCGGTGCGCCCCTCGTCGCTGGCGCGGAGTGCGGCCTCCAGACGCTGGATCACGCCCAGGCGTTCGGCGGCCACCTGTTCCAGCTCGGCCGTGCGCGCCTCCATGGCGGCGCCTGCGGCCTGGAGGGCCTGGTCGAGCCGCTGGATCACCTCGAGACGCTCGGCGGCGACGGACTCCAGCTCCGACACGCGCCGTCCCATCGTGGCCGTCTGCTCGGTCAGGCTGGAATCGAGCCTCCGGATCGCGTCCTCTCGCTGCGCGGCGACGTGTTCGAGCTCGGTGACGCGCCAGGCGATGTGCGTCTGGGACGTCCGGGCGGCCGACTCGAGGCGCCGGATGACCTCCAGTCGCTCCGCGGCGATCCGCTCGCCCTCGGCGCGGGCGATGTTCTCCGCCTCCTGGGCGCGCCGGACTTCGGCGAGGAGGCCGTCGATGACCTGTCCCCGTTCCTCCGCGATCCGTACCAGGGCGGCCGCCTCCTCGGCGGCCCTTGCCTGGAGCTTCTCCAGCTCCGATTGATGCCGGGCCTCCCGCTCGGGCGCAATGGCCCTCTCGTACTCCGCGACGGCCTGCCAGGCGGCGATTGCCTCACGGGCCTTCGCGACGTCCTGCTCGAGGCGCCGGGCGAGGTCCAGCCGTTCGGCGCAGGCCTGATCGAGGGCGTCGATGCGCGCGACCTGGGCGCGGACCACCGTGAGCCGGGCGTCGCGCTCGGACTCGGCGCTGGCGAGCGCGTGGAGGAGTTCGCCGACGGCCTCGATGGCGAGGCCGCATCGCTCCGCCTCGCCGGGGAGGGGGAGGGCCGCTCGACGGGACAGGACGAAGCCCAGCGGGAGATAGCCGCGGTCGCCGCCGAATCCGCACTCGGAGGCGAGGTGGGAGGTCCAGAAGGCCCTCGGGTCACCGGGGGCGATCTCGGCGAGGAGGGCTCTCGCCTCTTCCAGGACTGGGTCCTCACGACCGAGGAGGCGGCCCAGCAGGTGCGTGAACGTGACGTCTGTGTAGGGCACCGCGTGGCGGCGCCGGTCGCCCTCCTGGCCCCACCGGGAGGCCAAGTCCCGTGGGCACACGTCCACGGTGACGACGAGCAACCCGTCGGGCTTCAAGAGGCGCAGCATCTCCGAGAGGGCCAGGACGTCGATGCCCGGCGTCGTGTGCTCCAGGGTCGAGATGCAGGTGACGACGTCGAAGGGGCCGTCCGGGTCGAGGAGGTGGAGGTCGGCCAGGTCCGCCGCGCGGTATCGGACGTCGCCCCCCAGGACGCGGTTCGCATGGGCCGCCATCCGGTCGATGTCCCCGGGTCGGACGTCCACGGCGTCCACGCATGCCCCGAGGGTGGAAAGCAGGGCGGCGAAGGGAGTGACACCGCAGCCGGCGTCCAGCACGCGCGCCCCAGGCACGAGGCGCGGCAGGCAGTATTCGAGGGCGTAGGAGTACTCCAACCGCCGGGTCGGCCAGCCGCAAGACATGGTGTAGTCACGGAACACGGGGTAGTCGCCCAGGCCGGTCGGGGAGGCGCACTCCCGACGCATCCGCTCCAGCATGGGTTCCATGTGCGTGGAGAAGTCGTGCGTCTCTTCCTGGAAGAGCGGCCCTGCGTGCGTGGCGAGAACCCTGATGGGGGCACCTCCGGTCCCGGTCCTGGCCGGGATGAGGCGTCAATGGTAGGAGGGACAGGGGGCGAGTCAACGGCATTCGGTCGGCGGCATTCGGTCGGCGGAGGTTGCCGGGGGCGGGCCGCGGAGTATACTACGCGCCCCCCGTCAGGAGCAGCGTCCATGGAGGCCGAGCCGCGTCCCCCCACTTCCGCGCGCACCTGGGTGCCGCGGGCCATGGTCCTCGTAGCGATGGCGGCGTTCCTGGTCCCCGCCGCGATCTCGGTCTGGCACGACGTCCGTGGGCGAGCCGCACCACGCCTCGGCGACCTATATGCGTCCATGTTCCGTCCCGGCGAGCCGGGGTTGCCCTACACCCTGATCCCCGGCTGGCGTGGAGTCGATCACGGCGTCCCGGTGGAGGTCAACGAGGCGGGCCTGCGGGATGAGCCCTGGGGGGCGGCACCGGCCGAGGGTCTTCGGGTGGTGGCCCTGGGCGACAGCCAGACCTTCGGGGTGAGCGTGGAGCGGGACCGGGCGTTCTCCGAGGTCCTGGAGCGCGCCTTGTCCGGGACCGGGCGTCCGGCGCGGGTCTACAACCTGGGAGTGCCCGGCTGGAACCTGGCGGACCAGGCGGCCTTCCTGCGGCATCACTGGGATCGGCTCCGGCCCGCGGCGGTGGTCCAACTGTTCATCTGGAACGACCTGGATGACGGGCTAGCCGCTGGGGACTCGGGCCAGCTCATGGCGTCGCGGCGGCCCCTGGAGCCCTTCCGCACGGGGCTCGACCCCTGGGTCCTGGAGGGCTTCGCGCGCGCGGTCCTGGAGGACCCGGCGCTCCCCTTCACCCCCGAGGCCGCCTACCGCAACGCCTGGCGCGTGCCGTTCCACCCGGTGAGCTGGGTCCGGCGCCGGGACACGCCCAGCGGCGCCGAGATGTATGATCGCTACGAGAGGGATCTGCGGGGGCTGGCCGCCTTCGTGCGAGACCGGGGCTCCAATCTCGTGGTCCTCGCGCAGACCTTCGAGCCGGAGGGGACCCTGGACCGGGAGCTGGCCTCCGTGTTCAGCTCCGCTGGCCTGCGGAACGTCTTCCTCGACCGCTGGACCGGAGACCTGGACTACTTCCTCCGGAACTGGTCCAACCTCCCCTTGAACGAGCATGGAGGGGAGCGCTACCACGCGCTGGTGGCCTCCGTGGCCCAGCGGGAGCTGGCGTCCCTGGGCGTGGGGGGCGTTGGATCCGCGCCCGAGGCGGCCGCGCCGCCGGTTCTGGAGGACCGTGTCTCGCCGGCCGAATGGGCCACCATGGTCGAGGCCACCCGGGCCGCGGAGGGTCGAGAGCTGGAGGGTCTCTCGGACGAGGTCGCGTGGGCGCGTCCCGAGACCCTGCGCCAGGTGGTGTGCATGGGCGGCCCGGAGGGGTCCCAGGTCCGGATCCTCTTCCGGCCCGGGACATCGGCGTCGTACGTGCGCATCGTCCCACGGGAGGCGCCCCCTACGGGCGCGACGCCGATCCTCTGGGTGGAGGCCGGCGGCGAACGCGGATACGTCCCCACGGCCTGGACCGCCGGGGCGGCCTGGGGCCGCCTCGCGCTCCCCATGGCCGCGGGGACCCTGGTCGAGGTAGGCGTGGTCCTGGGGACCCAGACGGACGGGGCCTTCCAGCCCCTGTGGCCTCCGGTCGCCGTCGCGCTGCACCCCTCCCCACCGCCCGGCACCCTGGCCTGGTCCGACGAGCAGCCCATCGTCGAGCCCGGCGGTGTGGAGGGGGTGGAGGGCGACCGGTGGATGGGGCGCCGGATGTCCGTCCGGCTCCTCCCGGCAGCGCCCGAGGCCGTGGCGGGGCGCGTCCTCCGGATCGAGGTCGAGTCCATGGCCCCGGCGGGGAGCTACCCGATGCGCCTCGAGGCGCGCCGCCCCGGCGGAGGGTCGCTGGCCGTCCTCTCCCTCGCGGGGGGAGGGGTCTTCCCCCTGGACGTGCCCCTGGAGGGGCTGGTGAGCGCCGCGGGGCCGACGGTGGTGGAGGTGGAGAGCGACCGCAGCTTCGTGCCGCACGAGGTGGACCCTTCGAGTCCCGACACGCGGGAGCTGAGCGTGCGCGTCCTGCGGCTGGGCGTGGTGGGTGGGGAGCCGGCCGTGGCCCCGCGGGTGGGCCCCCTCCCGGATCGCCCCCCGGAGCCCGTGCGCGTCGAGGGTCTGACGGGCGACCTCTGGATGACGCGGGAGGCCGACCTCCTGGTGACGCCCCGGGAGGGGACGCGCGACCTGGTGCTCGAGTTCGAGTCCCACGCTCCTCCCGCCGCCTGTCCCATCGTCGTGACGCTGCAGAGCGCCGCGGGCCGGCTGCTCACGACCCACACCATCACGCAGACGGGCCGCTTCACCCTCACCGTGCCCATCGCCTCCGCCCTGGACGGCGGGGCGAGGCCCCGGATCCTGACGGACCGGGTCTTCATCCCCTCGGCGCTGGTCCCCGGCAACCCGGACGGCCGGGAACTCTCCGTCCGGGTCCTGGGGGGCTACCTGAGGTGAGGCCTACGGCGCGAAGAGGGGACTGACACCGACGCCGGTCCTGGGTCCGCCCTCCGCCGAGCGGCCATCGGGGGCCTCGACGGAATAGGGGAGGGCCGCGTCGCCGGCATAGGATTCGTCTGCAGGGCCCGTCACCTGGATGGCGCTGAAGCCCTTGACCCAGATGTAGATTTGCCGGGGTTGGCGCCGGTTCTCGGCTACCGCCGTGGTGAGGGTGTAGGTCCCGCGCCCCAGGTTGAGGCGCACGCGGAAGCGGACCTGGAACGCGCGGCCCGCCGGGTAACGACCCAGGGCGAGATTGTTCCAGCAGGTGGTGGTGCACCACACCACCTGGCCGAAGCGGCTCTGGATCTGCAAACCGATGTTGGGGTCGTCCAGGTCCACACAGGCCCTGAAGCGCACCGCGATCACTGCGGTGTCCCCCGCGGCGAAGGCGTCCGCCGGCCGTCCGGCCGCGTCCGCGACGCCTGCCTCCAGGAACTCCACGGCGCCATCCCCGAAGGTCGTGGACCCGGAGCCTTGCCGCACATCGAAGCGGGGTCCTTCCGTCTCGTGGAGGCCGGTGCGGTAGGCCTGGGTCACCTCCGTGGGGTGTTCGTCCATGAGCAGCCGGCCCCGGTCCAGGAGGATCGCCCTCGTGCAGAGGGCCTGGACGGCGCTCCAGTCGTGGGAGGAGAACAGGACGCTGGTGCCGGATTCCGCCATGGCGCGGATCTGGTCCGTGCATTTCTGCTGGAAGAAGATGTCGCCGACGCCCAGTGCCTCGTCGATGACGAAGAGGTCGGCCTCCGAGAAGGCGAAGAGCGAGAAGGCCAGGCGCACGTACATCCCGAGGGAGTATGTCTTCACGGGGCGGTCGAGAAAGTCCCCCAGCTCCGTGAACTCGGCGATCTCCGCTCGACGGCGGAGCAGGACCTCGTCGAGCCGCAGGAGTTGCGCCGAGCGCTCGATGTTGGCATGGCCGGACAGCTCGGGGTCGAAGCCGGTACCCAGCTCCAGGAGCGAGACGACCCGGCCCTGCCGGAGGACCTGGCCGCCGCTCGGGGCGAGGACGCCGGAGATCAGCCGGAGGAGCGTCGTCTTGCCGGCGCCGTTTCGGCCGAGGACCCCGATGGTCTCTCCCCTGGCGACCTCCAGGGAAACGTCGTCCAGGGCGCGGAACTCCCGGTAGGGGCGCAGGCGTCCCAGGGACCCCCAGGTCAGGAGGCGCTGCCATGGGCTGTCGTATAGGCGATAGACCTTGGAGACAGCGTGGAGGCGGACGAGCGGACTGGTACGATCTCCACGAGTCACAGAACGTCCCGGATCTCGTGCCGGAGCCCTCGGAGGACCAGGTATCCCCCGGTGCACGCGCCCAAGGCCAGGGCGAGGCAGAGCCCCAGGGTGGCGGGGGTCGCCCACTCGTCGGCGACCACGATGCGCTGCAGGGACGTGATGTAGACCCAGGCCGGGTTCCAGGTCAGGAGCTGGCGCACCCGGCCCGGGAGCATGGTCTCCACGTAGGCGATGGGGGTGGCCCAGAACCAGACCATGAGGACCAGGTGGATCATCTGCCCCAGGTCGCGGATGAAGACGTTCAGGACGCCCAGCGCCAGACCGAGGCCGAAGGCGAAGCCCTGGAAGAGGACGAGGATCAGCGGGACCTGCACCCAGGCCAGGCCGAGGCCGCCGCGCACGACCAGGGTCGCGAGGGCAAGGAGCGACATGGATATCGCCAGACCCAGGGTGGAGGCCAAGGCCTCCTGGGCCACGAAGACCTGCTCCGGGACCGGCAGGACGCGGAGATAGCGCGCGTTGGCCACGAAGGCCGTGGTGCAGCGCCCCAGCGTCTCGGTGAAGGCCAGCCAGGCGAGGACGCCGGCGCAGAGGTAGAGCGGGAACGCGAAGCGCGGGTCCACCGTCCCGGGCACCTTCAGCCACATGAGCCGCGAAAAGACCACGTAATAGAGCGCGATCTGAACCAGCGGGTTGAGGAAGTTCCAGTAGACGCCCAGCACGGAGCCGGAGTAGCGGTATCGGACCTCTCGGAGGGCATTCCGGGTCAGATACTCTCGATGGTGCCACAGGTTGCGGATCACGCGCGGGGCCCCCTCCCCGGGGGGGCGCATCCTAGGGGGAGGGCAGGGGTGTGTCAACGCGCGGCGGCCCGGAGTTGCAGGACAGACGGCCCTCAGGCGCCGTGGGCCGGGTTGCCTTGACCCGGGCCGGTATCCCGACCACGATACCGTATGGGGGCACGTCGTGCGTGACGACACTCCCGGCCCCGACGACGGCGCCCCTTCCAATCGTGACGCCCGGAAGGATTACCGCGTGGGACCCGATCCAGACCTCGTCCTCGATGACGACCGGTTTGGCCACCATCGTGCGGTGCATCTCCGGCTGGAGGTAGTCATGGGTCAGCGAGGTGATGGCGGCATGGGCGCCGATCATGCAGTGGCTGCCGATAATGACCCTGCCGCCGGCCCAGACATGGACGAACGGTGCGATGGATGTACCCTCGCCGATGTCGAGCGCCTCAGGACCGGCGACGATGACCGGCCAGTACAGCTGTACGGCCGGGCCACACTTGTGCATGGCTCGCTTGAGCCGCTGCTCGCGCGCCTGGTCGGCCCAATCACTCAGGAGTAGTGCGAGCCGACTGACCCATCGCCGTACCAGGAGCTTGATCACCTCTTACCTCGCCCCCGAACGGACCTCGGGTTCGGTACCACGCCCCGGCGTGGCGGCGGGGCGTGCCGGGCGTGGCCTGCGCCTCCGGAGGTCGACGCTGAGCCGCTCGTTGTGCTCATTGTCCATCTGGAGGGCGTTGAGGGCGAGCTGCACCGAGATGATGAAGGCGATCCCCGCCACCGTGAGCGGACCCTTGGGGATGACCTCGTAGGCCAGGAGCGAGACGAGCACGTAGCCCCCAAGGACGGCGCCCACGAGGAGAAGGAAGGCCGAGGCGAGGGCATCGAGAAGCCACGCGTGGGGTGGGGCTAAGCCTGGTTGTCCAGGAAGTGGCTCTCCGGCACGTCCCGGAACGGGCGGGCTGGGGCCCCGAGGACGATCTGGGCCGCAGGGACATCGCGGGTGGCCACGCTCCCCGCGGCCACCACGCCTTCCTTCCCCACCCGGATGCCCGGCAGTAGCGTCGCGTTGGCGCCCACCCGGGCCCCCCGCTCCAGGGTCGGACCCCTGTGGTGGAGGAACCGCTCCTTCGTACGCCCCAGGTAGTTGTCGTTGGTGAAGACGGCCCCGGGGGCTACAAAGCAGCCGTCCCCGACCTCGGAGAGCGCGCAGACGTAGGCCTTGGTCTCGAGCTTGACCCGGCTCCCGATGCGGCATCGGTTCTCGATGACGACCCCGTTTCCGACAATGGTCTCGTCCGACACCACGACCTCTTCCCGGACCGAGGCGTAGTCGGCGACGAGGACCCGATCCCCTATCCGAGCGCCGCGGTAGACCACCGAATGGCTGCCCACGATGGAGCCGTCGCCGATGCGGGCCGGGGGCAGGTCCTCGGAGGCGGACGTCGTCGCGCTGCGCGGGCTCCTCATGGGGCGCTTGCCGATCACCGCCATGTCGTCGATCCGGACCCCGGCGCCGACCTCGGTCGCGTCGTGGAGGACTACGTGGGCACCGATGGACGACCCATTGCCGACGACCACGCCCTCGCCGATCACGGCGAAGGGGCCGACGCGCACCCCTGCGCCCATGCGGGCGCTGTGGGCCACGCTCGCCCTGGGGTCGATGGCCGTCAATGCGTTTCCGTCGCGACCCGGGCGCGTCCAGACCGCCGGAGGCCGTCGATCCGCACCGGGACTCCGCCCGCCTCGAGTGATCGGTGGGCCGCATCGAGGACCTCGACGACGCGGAGCCCGTCCCGCCCGGTCGTCCGGGGCGGCCGGTCCTCCGTGACCGCGTGGACGAAGTCGAGGCACTCCCGCCGGAGCGGCTCGTCACCGCCGGTCTGGAGGATGTGCGTGTCGCCGTTCCTGAGGGTGAGGAACTCCTCGTAGGTCGAGAAATCGCGCCTCCGGTCGACGCCCTTGTCGTAGACGCGGAGCTTCTCGGTAGGGTGCACGTCGTCGAAGACGAGCATCTGCCGCTCCCCGACCACCGTGAACTTCCGCTCCTTGTGCGGGTCCAGCCACGAGAGGTGCGCGTGACCCGTCTGCCCCGACGAGAAGCGCACCGTGAGGAACACGACGTCCTCTACCCCCGGACGGAGGAACGCGTCCCCGTGGGCCCACACCACCTCGGGCTCCCCGTCGAGGAAGTGGAGCATGAGCGAGATGTCGTGGGGGGCGAGGGACCAGAGGGCGTTCTCGTCCTTGCGGACCTGTCCGAGGTTCACTCGCTGGCTGTAGACGTAGTGGATCCGGCCCACGGAACCGTTGTCCACGAGGAGCCGCATCCGTTCGACCGCCGGGTGGTGGAGGAGGAGGTGACCCACCATGAGCTTGAGACCCGACCCGTGGGCCCGCTCGACCAGGTCCCGGGCGTCCTCTACGGTAGTGCTCAGGGGCTTTTCCACGAAGACGTGCTTGCGCGCCTCCAGGACCCTGCGGGCCACGTCGTGGTGCGTCGTGGCCGGGGTGGCGACGACTACCGCCTCGAGGGACGCGTCCGCGAGCAACTCCTCCACGGAGTTCGTGGTGCGGAGCCCCGGGTGGGCGGTGGCCTGGGTGGCCAGGCGAGACTCGTCCGTGTCGCAGCACCAGGCCAGTGTGCAGTTGGGGAGGTTCGCGAAGGTCCGGACGAGGTTCTTCCCCCAGACCCCGGCGCCGATGACGGCGACGCGAACCACGTTCAGGCCCTCCCCGCCGGGAGGGCGCACCCGGCGCGGACGGCCTCCACCACGAGGTCGATCTCGCCGTCGGTGATGCCTGGGAAGAGAGGCAGGGAAAGGACCTCCCGCGAGACGCGCTCCGAGACCGGGAACTCGCCCTGGCGGTGGCCCAGGTCCTGGAAGCAGACCTGGAGGTGCAGGGGCAGGGGGTAGTGGATCGCGGTGCCGATGCCGGATTCCGTGAGCGAGTGCTGCAGCGCGGCGCGATCAGGGGCCCGTATCGTGAACAGGTTGTAGGTGTGATTCCCATCCGCGGCCTCGACGGGCAGGCCGACCGGGAGGTCCGCCAAGGCCTCGCGGTAGCGGCGCGCCGCCGCGCGCCGCTCGCGGATCCAGCGGTCCACGTGCGGGAGCTTGACCCGGAGGACCGCGGCCTGCAGGGCGTCCAGGCGGCTGTTCATTCCGATGAGGTCGAACTCGTACTTGCGGGACGCCCCGTGGACCCGGAGCCGGCGCACCCGGTCGGCCAGGGCCGGGTCCGCGGTGGTCACCAGTCCCGCGTCGCCGAAGGCCCCGAGGTTCTTCGACGGGAAGAAGGAGTAGCAGGACATGTGCCCATGGGCCCCGAGGCGACGTCCCCGCCAGGTCCCGCCGAAGGCCTGGGCGACGTCCTCGACCACGGCGATTCGACGGCGCCGGGCCACCTCCAGGACGGCGGCCAGGTCGGCGGCCTGGCCGTAGAGGTGGACCGGGATCACCGCCCGCGTCCGGGACGTCACGGCTGCGTCGATGCCCGCCGGGTCGATATTGAGCGTCCCGGGGTCCACTTCGACGAAGACGGGCCGCGCCCCCAGGCGAGAGACCGCTGTCGCCGTCGCGATGAACGTGAAGTCCGGGACGATGACCTCATCCCCCGCCCCCACGCCCAGGGCCTGGAGGGCCAGGAGGAGGGCGTCGGTCCCGGAGGCGCACCCGATGGCGTGGGGGGCGGCGAGGAAGGCCCCCACCTCGCCCTCGAAGGCCTCGACCTCGGAGCCGAGGATGAACTCCTGTCGCTCGGCGACCGCGACCATCGCGCGGCCTATCTCCGGCTTGAGGGCCTGGTACTGTCGCCGGAGGTCGAGGAGCGGGACCTTCTGTGTCATCGGGGAGCTCCTCTGAACAGAGGGGGGCGTATTCTAGCCCAATGCATGGACGGGTCAAGGAGTCGCTCCTCTTGATTTCCTGTGACGGTGGGGACCACAGGGGCACCATGGCCCACGGGTTCTCGGGCAGGAGAGGGGGAACAGAGTCCGAACTATCCTCCGGGGTCATGGCCTCGGTCACGCGGCGACGGCGCGCTACCCGGACGGGCCCCTGGGGCCCTCTCGTGCGCGGCGGCAATCCCGACCGCGGCGAACGATGGGCTCAGGTAGAAGTAATTCTCGATGAAAGGGTTCGCGACGACGAGCAGGACCCAGGCGACCCAGCCGAGGGCGATGATCTCCGATGGGGCGGCGCGGCTGCGGCTAGCCTGGGCGTAGGCATGACCGAACATCCCGAAGGCGATGATGGCCTGGACCGGACGGAGGAAGTCGAGGAGGCCCAGTTCCTTCGCGAGTGGGGCGAGACCAAGGCAGAGCTCGCCCCCGGTTACGTCGAATAGCACGAAGAACCGGGCGAGGAAGAGGTCCAGGTTGATCGCGATTACCGGGGCGAGGAGGCTGGCTGCGCCTGCCGCGCAGAGGAGGCTCGCGAGCGTTGCTCGGCCCGCGAGCGCGACGGCGTTGGCGGGTCGCGGGGCTGCGCCAGTCGCGACGGCGAGCAGGAGGAAGGGGGCGTAGCCCCAGGCCCACTGCCGGGTCGCCACGGCGACGCCCGCCATCAACGTGAGCGTCGCGCGCCCGCCGCGGCCGAGCGTTCCCGCGCGCGCCGCGTGGAAGAACAGCGCCGCCGAGAGGACCGAGAACGCCTCGAAGTAGAGGTCGTGCCGGAATGCATGATAGGGGTTGAGGAGGACGAGCACCGCGAGCAACTCGGTCCGCGGAGTCCTGACGACCTTCGCCATGGTGAGGCCGAAGACGAGGAGGACCACGGTGCCCGTCCAGCGTGGATCGATCCCCGCGAGCATGGCCGGCACGTGGACGAAGAGCGTCCCCGGCGGATATGGCATGTAAGGGAAGGCGCCGGGTGCGCCGATGTCGTTGAAGGGAGACGCGCCCGAGACGAGGAATTCGCAGCTGCGGCGTATGACGAAGAGCATGTCCGAGCGCTCGGTCACGAGCGGGAAGAGGGCGACGGCGAACGTCCGGTGCGCCGCGACGGCCGCCGTCGCGATGAGGATGCCACGTCCGAGCGGCCGGCCGGCGCGGATCCAGAGGACGAGCGCGACGAGAACGGCCGCCTCCAGCGCGATCAGAGGCCATGGCATGGAGTAGCCGAAGGCGTGGAAATGCAGGGCGGACGCGAAGTCGTAGCTGAGCGTCAGGATGGGGCACGAGAGGAGTAGCGCCGAGCCAATCCGCTCGAGAGTCTGCCCGCCCAGCTCCGTGTTGCGGTCCATGCGACGCGCGACCGGGATCGCGAGCGCCGTTGCGGCGAGCGCCACGGCCGCCCAGAACGGGGCGCCCGCTTCCTCCAGCCCGAAGATCGCCCAGGGATAGCGCCTGCCGGGCGAAAACCAGAGCAGCGGTTGGAGGAGCAGCGCGATGGTCGCCACGCGCCGGGGCTCGATCACGGTGGCGGCGCCTCCGCGCGGAGCTGCGGGCGCCCCGAGCGATGGTTCCGGACTGCGAAGGGATCCACGCCGACCTCGCCAGGCCGGGTGCAGGCCTCGGCCTGGCACAGTACCTTGAGCTTGTAGCCGGCCGTGAACTGGCGGCGCTGGGCCTTCTCGGGCACCTCCGGGTCAGGGGGGCGCGCGGCCGGCCCGCCGGCGCCAACGCCGTTGGAATTGGCCCCTGCGCTACGCTCCGGGGCCCACTCGATGGCCTCCCCCATGCGGGTCGTCCTTCGATCTGTTCCCAAGGGACTTCTCCCTCCTCGCCCTGCACTCTAGTTTCGGAACACGGATCTGTCTCACCCCATGTTGGCACAGAGGGCTGGGTCTCGTTCATGTCTCTCTTCGCCATGGGAGGGAAGCTCCTGCGGAGCTTCCCCTTCTTGGTTAGTCGCCGTAAAACAATAACTGACTACATTCGCCGCGCCCATCGGGCCTGCCACCGGCAGGCCCTCCCGCCTTGCGCGAAGCGCAAGGCGGGGGCGCGGGGCTGCGGCGGCGAGATGCGTCGTCGCTCGTCGTCGGAATAGCGCTCCGTTGCTATTGCTC
>JACQVX010000078.1 GCA_016209495.1 Planctomycetota bacterium | reverse complement strand
GGGCTCATCCTCACGCGGATCCTCGTGGCCTGCCGGAGCCTGAAGCGCGGCGAGGTCGTGGGCGAGGGGGAACTGCTGGACTTCGCGCGCGCCGTGGACCGGGCCCGGGAGGAGGGGCGCGGGGAGAAGGGCGTCTACGTCTCGGACCGCGGCTTCGCCGACGAGGCCTACGCCGTGGCCGCCCGGGCCAACATCGACTGCTTCACCTACCGGGAGCTGACGAACCATATCATCGACTTCGACAGCTACGTGGATCAGCTCGTGGCGGACCACGCGGCCAGCACCCTGGAACGGACCTACATCGACCTCTCCTGCCGGGACCGGGCGGGGCGCCTCTGGAAGCCCATCGACCGCTTCTTCGACGAGTGGCTGGAGGACCCGGACCGGAACCACGTCTCCATCCTGGGGGACTACGGGACCGGGAAGACGACCTACGCCCGGAAGCTGGCCCACGACCTGGCCCAACGCTATCGCGAGGACCCCATCCGGCACCGCATCCCCATCGTGGTCAGCCTGCGCGACTACGCCAAGGCCATCAACATGCAGCAGCTCATCACGGACCTCCTGATCAACCGCTACAGGCTGCGGGTGGACTCCTACAGCACCTTCGAGGCCATCAACCGCATGGGGAGGCTGGTGATCATCTTCGACGGCTTCGACGAGATGGCCACCAAGGTGGACAAGCGCATCACCCAGGAGAACTTCCGCGAGCTGGCGAACGCGGTCCCCCCTCACTCCATGGCCAAGGTGGTCCTCACCTGCCGCACCCACTACTTCCAGGACGACCAGCAGCAGGGCGAGGTCCTGGCGGACGGCAAACGGGGCATGGCCACGGACCTCATGCTCGAGGTGGAGCGGCGTCACAACTTCGAGGTGGTCTACCTGCAGGAGTTCGGTCCGGAGGAGATCGACGCCTACCTCCAGCGGCAGTTCGGGGAGGAGTGGCGCTACTACCGCGGGAAGATCGACGCCACCTACAACCTGGCGGACCTCACGCGGCGCCCCATCCTCCTGGACATCATCGCCCGCAGCCTCCCGCGTCTGAAGGAGCGGGGGGAGGAGGTCAACCCCACCAGCCTCTACCGCATCTACACCTCCTACTGGCTGCAGCACGAGGACTGGAGGAGCAACCTCTCCGCGGAGGAGCGGGGGTTCTTCATGGAGGAGCTGGCCTACCAGATGCACCTGGAGGACCGCTACTCGGTGCACTTCCGCGACCTGAGTGACGCCATCAAGGCCCATTTCAAGGGCCGCATCGAGAGCCACGCCGACCTGGACTACTTCGACAACGACATCCGCACCTGTTCGTTCCTCAACCGGGACGACGGCGGGAACTACAAGTTCACCCACAAGTCCTTCATGGAGTTCTTCTGCGGCCAGAAGGTCGCCCGGGACCTGATGCGGGGGAGCGGCGAGAGCCTGAAGGAGCGCCGGCTCTCGCTGGAGATCGCCTGCTTCGCCGGCGACTTCCTCTCGGGCGAGGCGCGGCGCCGGCGCAAGGAGGGCGCCGAGGGGGACCGGGTCCTGGAGGGCATGGTGCAGGTAGGCGCAGGCCCCTTCCGCTACGGCGAGGAGGGCGAGGAGCGATCGACCGGCGACTTCAGCATCGACATCCACCCGGTGACGAACGGGCACTACGCCGAGTTCCTCGCGGCCACGGGCTACCCCACGGCCCCGGACCACTTCCTGGGCCGCTCCCCGCCGCCGGGGCTGGAGGACCACCCGGTGACCCACGTCTCCTGGTACGACGCCTTCCTCTACGCCCGCTGGGCCGGGAAGCTCCTCCCCACCGAGGCGGAGTGGGAAAAGGCCGCCTCCTGGGAGCCCGGCACGGGCCGGCAGCGGGTCTTCCCCTGGGGAGACGCCTTCGACCCGGCGCTCTGCAATACGCTGGCCTCTGGCTCCGGGGGCACGACCCCGGTAGGGAAGTACCCGCTCGGGCAGAGCCCGGTGGGCTGCCTCGACATGGCGGGGAACGTCCTGGAGTGGTGCGATGCCTGGGTGGAGGGGAACCGGGAGCGGCGGGTCCTGCGCGGCGGCGCCTGGTCCACCATCGAGGCGGGGGCGCGATGCACCTACCGGGGGGCCTATCTCCCCGACGATCGGGGCCACGACGTGGGCTTCCGGTGCGTGTCTTACCCCTGAGGAGGGGCTATTCGCAGTGGCAGTAGTAGAAGGTGATGGAGGCGCTCCGCATCCGCAAGGTCGCCGTGCCCAGGGTGCAGGTCTTCCCGTCCGGGCACTCTCCCACGCACCTCGGCTCCGCCTTGCCCCCTGCCTGCATGAGCTCCAGGTGACAGCGCGGTGGGGGAACGGGCGTCTCCCCCTCGCCGGCACAGGCGCAGTAGGTGCGCGTCTCCCCCTTCGACCGGTCGGTCACGGTGACGAGTTTGCACGTGCCGTCCTCGGGGCATCTCCCGCAGCCGTAGGCGAAACGGTCATACGTCTCGCCCTGGACCCTGATGGCCTCCAGGTCGCAACCCCTGTCGTCCCCGGGGCCGCCCTCGCCGGAGAGGGCCAGGATCAGGTCGCGCAGGTCCCCCAGGGTCTTGGGATCGGCGACATCGCCCCAGGCCTCGGCGGGCAGGGAGGGGTTCAGGCCCTGCGTGACGACGATCTCCGGCCCGGGCAGGCCGTCTCCCGCTCGGCCGATGTCCCGAGCGGAAGCGAGGGACGTATGAGCGCATCCCTGAAGAGCCACGAGAAGGAGGATGATGGGGATGGTGATGTAGGGCCGGGCCAGCGCGCACGACATGGCGGAATGCTAGCCATGCCCCAGATGGCTGTCAATGTCGCGCGGCGCGGCGTCTGCTATCCTTAGGCGCCGGGAGGCGGCGGCGCTGGCACCCCTGGCCCAACGGACCCTCGAGGCGCATCGGGACTTCGCGGCCACGCCGACGGAGGTGTGGGAGGTCCTGGCCCACACGGATCGCCTCAACCGGAACATCGGCCTGCCGCGCGTGAGCTACGGGCCGCCTCGCTCGGACGGCGGGGGTCTCTACCGCGAGGCCTCGGCGCGGGTCCTGGGGCTGGTGGGGCTCCGGTGGAGGGAATACCCCTTCGACTGGGTGCGCCTCCGGCGCTACACGGTGACCCGGGTCTTCGATGCCGGTCCCCTGGCTCGCTTCCACGGCGGCGCGGAGCTGGAGAGCGCCGACGGGGGGACCCACGTGCGGGTCTTCGCCGAGGTGGTCCCGAGCGACCCCTTCCGCTGGCCCCTGGCGCGGGCCGTCGCCCGCAAGGGAATCCGCGACACCCTGGCCTACTGCGGCGCGCAGCTCGCCGCGCGCAGGGCGGGCTTGCCGGTCCTCCCCTCGGCGGACGCGGCTCGCTCGAGCGTCCGGCGGGACCTCCTCCGGCGGCACCTGGCGCGGCTCGCGGCGGTGGAGGGCATGGACGCCGCCCTCGTGGCGCGGCTGGGGCGGCTGGTGGAGGAGGGGGGGGACGACGAGCTGGTCCGCCTGCGGCCCTACGCCCTGGCGGACGCCTGGGGAGTGGGGCGTGCCCCCGTGCTCCGGCTCCTGCTCCACGCCACCCGGGAGGGGATGTTCGTCCTCGCCTGGGTCCTGCTCTGCCCCAACTGCCGAGTGAGCAAGGCGGAGGGCTCCACCCTGGCGGACCTGGAATCCCAGGTCCACTGCGAGACCTGCGGGGTGAGCTACGACGCCGAGTTCGACCGCTCGGTGGAGCTGCGCTTCTCGGTGCACCCGGCCGTCCGGGCCGCCCGCGACCAGGTCTACTGCCTCTCGGGGCCGGGCCGCTCCCCCCATGTCCTGGCGCAGCAGCGCCTCTCCCCGGGCGAGGCCCGGGAGCTGGAGGTGGACCTGGCGGAGGAGCCGCTCCGTGTGCGGACCCTGGGGGAGAACCGGACGCTGGACCTCCGGCCCGGCGGGCCTTCACGCGTCGAGGTGGAGTACCTGGACGGCGGCTTCGCCGCCGGCGCGGCCGCCTACGCGCCGGGCCGCGCCCGCGTGGTGCTGCGCAACGCCAGCGCGCGACCCATCGTGGCGGTCCTGGAACGCTCGGGCCCCGACCCGGCCGCGGCCACGGCGGCGGAGGTGATGGCCCTGCAGGAGTTCCGCCGTCTCTTCGGGAGCGAGGCCCTGGCGCCCGGGCGAGAGATGGGGGTGCGCTCGGTGACGGTCCTCTTCACGGACCTGAAGGGCTCCACCGCCCTCTACGAACAGGTGGGGGACGCCCCGGCCTGGGGGCGGGTGTGGCGCCACTTCGACTACCTGGAAGGCATCGTGGGGCGTCACCGCGGGGCCCTGGTCAAGACCATAGGCGACGCGGTCATGGCGGTGTTCCAGCTCCCGGAGGACGGCGTGCGCGCGGCCCTGGAGACCCAGGCCGGGGCGGCCCGGTTCAACCGGGAGGCGGGGATCGACCCGCCGCTGGTCATCAAGGTGGGCCTGCACCGGGGACCCGCCATCGCCATGAACGCCAACGGGCGCCTGGACTACTTCGGTCGCACGGTGAATATCGCCGCACGGATCCAGGGGGAGAGCGAGGGAGGCGACGTGGTGCTCTCGGAGGACCTGGCCGGCGAGCCCGAGGTGCGCGAGGCCATCCGCCAGGCCGGCTTCGAGGCCGTGCCCTGCGAGGCGGAGCTGAAGGGCATCGAGGGGCGGTTCCGGCTGGTGCGGCTCTGGCCGCCGGCGAGCGACTGAGCTCGACTCGTGGCCTCAGGCCCCCGTCTCGCGGGCGAGGTCCGCGCGGAGGGCGCGCACCGCCTGGGTGGCGGTGGGCTGCTCGAAGTAGGCCGTGAGCGCACCCGGGCAGAGCCCCGGCAGGCAGGCGCTCCCGGCGGTGGGGCTGTAGCCCTGCCGCCCCAGGCGGTAGGCCTGGAGGGCACCGTCCTTCCAGAGCCACACCTCGGGGATTTCCAGACGGCGGTAGACCTCGAGCTTGTCCAGCCCCCCGTGGGTCCAGGCGACCTCGATGACGAGGTCGGGCCGATCGCGACCCTGGTCCGGCCCCATGAGATAGCACTCGTCGGGCTCCACGCCCACCTCGCGCGGGGCCTCCCGCAGGGTCCAGCCGCCGTAGGGCGATAGGTCGATCCCCCGCTCCAGGGCGTAGGCCTCGACCAGGATGCCGATGTAGGACTTGATCCGTTCGTGGTCCTTGGAAGGGCTCATGAGCTCCATCGCCCCGTCGAGGTAGGTGATCCGCGGAACCGACGATTCCCCCTTGAGCGCAAGCTGGACCTCGTAGTGCGCCCAGGGCACGCGGTGCAGGACCACGCGCTGGTCCGCGGTGGACACCTGCTCGCCCCGCGGGATGGGAGTGAGGGCGGCCATGGGGACGAGTCTACCCTCGGGGGGCGGGCTTCGCCATCGGGCTCGGGGCTCCCCGGGGCCAGGGCACGGCGGCGGGGCGCCCGGCAAGGGCTGGAGCGTCCCGGTCCGTCAGTCGTCCGCGGCGCAGCGCAGGCCCAGATCCTCGCGGCGCGTGTCGGCCGGGAGCAGGTTGCGGTAGCCGCTCCGCAGGGCGTCCTCCAGGACCTCCTGCCAGGAGCCGCCCCGGGCGACGCGGGAGTCGCCCTCCCGGCCGTCCACCCACTCCCAGACACTGCCCGCCATGTCCAGGGCCCCGCAGGGGGAGGCCCCGGCCGGCCTGGAGCCCACGGCCTCGGGCCCGCGCGCGCGGAAGACGCAGCGCGCCGCGTCGAACTCGCTCCCCCAGGGGAACTCGCGGGCATCGCGGCCGCGGGCCGCCAGCTCCCACTCCCGCTCCGTCGGCAGGCGCTTGCCGGCATAGCGACAGTAGGCCGCGGCCTCGTCCCAGCTCAGGTTCGTCGCCGGGAGGCGAGCGGCGGCCCCTGCCGCCGATGCGGCGCTCCACCCGGGGGGCGGCCGGCGGCCGGTCTCTTCCAGGAACAGGGCCCACTCGTCTCGCGTGACCTCGGTGCGGTCGATGTGGAAGTCGCGGGTCACGGCCTCTAGCCGTGTGGGGAATCGCGTCAGGACCCTGGAACCCATGGTCACGGTCCCGGCCTTGACCCGCACGGTCCCTTCCAGGATGCGTGCCCGGATGGCCTCCTTCACCCGGAGGCCCAGGGCCTGGGCCGCCTCGGCCACGTCGGCCACGGGCGATCCCTCGTGGCGCGCCGGCAGGGCCAGCAGCTCCGCGTAGGCCCGGCGCCGGGCCAGCTCCGGGATCCGCGCCTCGTCAGCGGCCAGCGCCGCTCGGGCCGAGTCCTCCAGGCGGGTCCGCTCCGCTGCGGCCAGTTCCTCGGGAGAGGGGCCGGGCGTGGGCGTGGCCGTGGGCGTGGCCGTGGGC
>JACQVX010000083.1 GCA_016209495.1 Planctomycetota bacterium | reverse complement strand
CACCACGACGCCGCTCTCCAGGGTGCGGTGGATGGCCCCCGTGGGGCAGCCGATCATGCATACCGGGTCCGCGCAGTGCATGCAGGCGTGGGCGACCATCCAGTGGTCGTGGGTCCTCCCCTGGCGGAGGAAGCGGGGGTTGCCCCCGTGGGTGTCGGCGCAGGCCCGGACGCAATCGTCGCAACGGGTGCAACGGTCCAGGTCGATGAGCATCGCGCGCGTCCCGTTGATGGTGCGCTCGTCCACCGCCCACTCCAGGAGCGCGTCCTCCGCCAGGGCCCTACCGGCCAGGCCGAGGAGCCGGTGGGGCCGGGGGCGGAAGGAAGGGAAGACGTGCCTCTCCAGGACCCGGGCGCTCACGCGCAGGACGTCCACGTAGCCGATGGCCCGGAGCGAGGTGGCGAGCGTCGTGGCGCTGCCCGAGCGCCAGGCGCTGTGGAGCTCGTCCACCCCGTAGAAGTCGCCGGCCCCGAGGTAGGTGAGGGTGCGCTCGCCCCCCGAGGGGTCGCGACCTTCCGGCGTGGCCCCCGCGCCCATCCGGATGGTGACCCGGGCGAAGCCGGCGCGGACCATGAGCATCCCGTCCGGGTAGTCCCCCTCCCGGGCGATGAGGGGCTCGTCCTCCAGGGTGCGCCGCCCCAGGCTGCGCAGCCTCTTGTAGGTCACGTTCCAGTCGAAGCTCCCGTAGGTCTCGAAGAGGGTCCCGTCCGCCACCTCTTGCAGGGCCTCCGGGGACAGCCGCTGGAAGAGGGCCGTCTCCTTGAGATGCGCCTTCAGGGCGTTCTCGCGGTATCGCTCGTCGATGCGCCGGCGCCAGCCCTCGTCGTGGCGGCGCAGGTCGCGCAGGCCCTGCCAGCGGATCTCCAGGAGGGTCGCCTCGGTCTCGGCGAAGATGGTGGCGGTGCGCGGGACCCGGCCCAGGGCCGCCAGCTCCCCGAAGAGGCGGCCCTCCTCCAGCTCGGCGGTCCGGTGTCGCGAGAGGACCACCGGGACGTCCTGGAGGAAGACCCGCGACCGGTCCGCCTCCTCCTCCACGCGCGTGGCGCGCCCGAGGTAGCGACGCGTGTCGCGGACCTCCGGGACGCGGCGGTTCGTCCAGAGCTGGGCCAGGGCCCCCAGGAGCCCCTTCTTCCGGGTGGCCTTGCGGCCCAGGACCTCCCCGGGGAGGGAGGGGGCCAGGACCACCCGCAGCCGGCCCTCCAGGACCAGGAAGGCCGAGTGGCCGTAGTCCCCCTCCCGCACCACCAGCTCCCCCGGGCGGCAGCGCACGACGCGGGTATCGTTGCGGAGGATCCCGGCCAGGGGCGTGTGGGGCGGGAAACGCCGGGCCTGCACCGCCTGGAACTCCGAGCGGCCCAGGAGACGTTCGACCTGGGCGTCGTCCATGGCGGGGTCGAAGGGCGAGTCCCACCGCTGGGGACGCGCCATCATGGCCACCTCGGTCACGGCCGCCCCGACGCTACTTGAGGTCCGCCGTGGCGGGGAGGAGGGTCCCCACCTGGCCCTCCACGTCCAGCCCGGCGATGGCGTCCACCAGGGCGCGCGCGTGGGCCTCCGAGGGCTCCCCCAGGAGGGCCGCGGCCTCGGGGACCCCGCGCAGGGCCCCCAGGACCTCCCGGGCGTGGGCCACCCGTGCCTGCTGGGCCTCGCGCCACGGGGCCAGCACCGCTTCTGCCGCGCCGTCGGCGGTCGCGCCCAGGGCGCCAGTGGCGGCCACCAGGGCCGCGGCCTGGCCGGTCACGTAGAGCCGCGAGAGCTCCGCCGGGTCCATGGAGGCGTTGGTGGTCAGGTCCGGTGGATAGAAACGGTGACGGACCGAGCCCTGGGAGTAGCGCACCAGCTCGAAGTCCGACAGGGGGTGTCCGGCGACCTGCATGGCCGCCAGGGTCCCGGCCTTGAGCCCCGGGGCCGCCAGCCCGTGGCAGACGAGGCAGTTGGCCGCCAGGTCGTAGGACATGGAGGCCCAGCGCATCCCGGCCTCCCGGGCGCCGCGGCGGCGGGCCTCCCGGTGGGCCGGTGTCTCCGCCTCTCGCGTGGCGGTGGGGCCGCCGTAGTCGTTGTGGATCGCGATCCAGTCCGAGGAGGCCCCGTGGCAGGACTCGCAGGAGGGCCCCGACCGGGCGGTGGGGCGGGCCGCGGCCTCCTCCTGCTCCAGGGTGTAGTGGCAGAGGACGCAGGTCTCGTTGCGCTTCATGTTCCGGTCGCCGCCCACCGCCTCCAGGACCTTGCGGGCCAGGGGATTCTTGTGGGTCTCCCGGGAGGAGGCGAAGTGCCGGGTCCCCAGCCAGACCTCGTGCTCCGCCGGGTGGCAGTCGCGGCAGGCCTCGCTGCCCTGGAACCAGGGCGAGCCGCCGGCGGTCTGGACCCCCGCGTGGCCGACGACGCCCGCCCCCAGGACCGCCAGGACGGCGAGAGAAGGGAGCGCCAGCCTCAGGAACCTGTCCATGCGTGTTGCTCCCGCTCGGGGGATGGGGGACTACCGCGGTCTGGAATGGAGCGGGCAATCTACAACAGGGCGGGACGCGGGTTCAAGGGGAAGCGGTCTACCGGTGATTCAGGACGCGCCGGATGGAGTCGAAGAAGCGGGGGTCCTCGCTCCCCAGGCGCCAGATGGCGATGCCCGCCACCCCCACGCGCTTCGCCACGCGGCACTTGGCGGCGATGGCCTCCTCGTCCTGATACCACACGGTGTGGCCCAGGCCCGCGGCGCTGTAGTCGAAGTGGGGCTCGAGGGCCACGGCGTCGCGCTGGATGGCCGGGGAGTGGGCGCGGAGGAGGGCGTCGGCCTGGAGCCAGGTGAGGGCCGAGGCCGCGCCCCCGGCGGGCCAGTCGTAGCCGTAGAACGGGACCCCCAGGTAGACCTTCTGCGGGTCCACCACGGTGACGGCGAAGGACCCAACCCGCTCCACCCAGTCGGCCGGTCCGATGGCGTGGGGCGTGGTGTAGGAGGCGTAGGTCATGATGCGGAAGCGGTCGGCCACGGCCCCCAGGGCGGGGTAGTCGTGGGAGCGGCGGCCGCTCCAGTTGCCGGGTTCGCTCTCCTTGGGGAAGACGGTGACCGAGAGCAGCTTTCCCTGGGAGTGGAGCCGGGCCGCCAGCTCCCGGGCGAAACGGCTGTAGTCGTCCCGGTTCTGCTCCCGGGTGTTCTCGAAATCCAGGTCGATGCCGTCGTAGGCGCCGCGCGCGACCTCGTCCACGATATTGCGTAGCGCCGTGGAGCGCAGGCCCGCGTCGTTCAGGACCGTCCGCGCGGCCGCGGCGTCGAAGCCCCCGGTGACCGTGGGGAGGACCAGCTGCCCCGCGGCCCGGGCCCTGGCCACCAGGGCCGCGTCCCGTGCGCCCCGGTGCGCCGCCACGCTCCCGTCGTCCCTCAGGGAGAACCAGAAGGGGAGGACCTCGTCGATGGTGGCGCGCTCGCGGTCCAGGGTGCCGAGGGCGTGGGTGGTGTCCCAGTAGGGCAGCCAGGCCGCCACGCGGAAGCCCGCCGCGGGCGCGGGGGTCGGCGTGGACGTGGGCGTGGGCGTGGGAGTGGGCGTGGGCGTGGGCGTGGGCGCGGGCGTGGACGTGGGCGCGGGCGTGGACGAGGGCGCGGGCGCGGGCGTGGACGTGGGCGTGGACGTGGGCACGAGAGGGGAGCCACCGCCCTTCCCGCAGCCACACAGTGCGGCCGCCAGGACCGCCACGAGCTGGGCCGCCGGGATCGAAGTCCGGCGCCGGGTCATTGGATCCTCAGGGTCCCGGTGGGGATCGCGGGCAGTCGCAGCTCCAGGCCCCGGGCGTCGGTGGCGTGGGCCGCCGCGAGGGCCAAGGTGGTGTCGCCGGGGCGCAGGGCCCGCAGGCGGACCACGGCGAGGCGGCCGGCGGCCGGCCGCCCCGGCCGGGGGCCCTCCAGGCTGACCCCGAATACGAGCCTGCCCGGGCGGCCTCTCCGCAGGGCCGAGACGGCGAAGGCCCCGGCCATGGAGCCGCCGGTGGCGTCGGCGGAGAGGAACTCCAGGGCCGCCGGGTCGTAGACCAGCTCGAATCCCGCCGCGTGGACGGCGGCGGCGTCCAGGGTCACCTCCACCTCCACCGTGTCGCCGACCGAAGGCCGGGTGCCCGGGAGCGCCAGCGCCAGCCGACCCCCGGAGGCGGTGGATGCGGCGGCCGCCTGGGCGGTGACGGCGCCTCGGAGGCCATCGGGGCTGCCCCCGCGGGAGCCGCAGCCCGCCAGGGCCAGGGCCCCGGCCAGGCTCAGGGCCGCCGCCGGTGCGAGCGGGCGCACTAGTAGGTGCCTCCGAAGGCCGCGGCCAGGATCCGCCGGTCCTCCCGGTCCACGTCGCCGTCGCCGTCCAGGTCGTGGCGGGGGACGTAGAGCGGACCTCCGCGGGTCGTCCCGATCGTGCGTCCGAGGATGCCCAGGTCGCGGCCGTCCACCACCCTGGAGTCGTCCAGGTCTCCCACCAGGTGGAGGCCCGGCCAGAACTTCCCGTGGCCGCTCTCGCTGAAGGTGACCAGGTCCCGGAGGCCGTCCCCGTCCACGTCCGCGAGGGCCGCGGACATGCGGCCCTGCACCTTCAGCGGGGTCGAGGCGTCGTCCTTCCAGGCCCGGAGCGGCGCGGCCTCGGCGGAGTGGAGGCCGTTGCGGTCCGGGTAGAGCCAGAGCTCGCCCGCGGCGTTCCCCACGCAGTAGTCCAGGGTCCCGTCCCGGTTGATGTCCGCCACCAGGGGCTTGGCGGCCTCGCCCACGTCCACGGGCCCCGCGTCCGTGGCCAGATCGACGGCGGCCGGGAAGGCCCAGGTCGCGGGCGTCCCCGCGTTGAGCGCCACCCGCACACGGCCGTCGGAGGCGCCCACGACCAGGTCCAGGAGGCCGTCCCCCTGCACGTCCACGAGGAAGGGGGCCGCATCGCCCCCGGGGGCTCGATAGGGGACGCCCCCCACCACCAGGTCCTGGCCGGCCCCCAGGCCGCCCGCGGCGTCCCGCAGGTAGACCCGCGCGAGTCCGTCCCGGCCGCCCACCAATAGGTCCGCGCGGCCGTCTCCGTCCAGGTCCCCCACGGCGGGCACGGCCCGCTCGCCCACGTCCCGCGCGGTGGGGGGGGCGCCCCCGGCCTCCAGCGGCCGGCCGCCGTCCAGGTCCAGACCGGTGGCGGAGCGGTTGGGGTAGAAGGCCACGGTCCCGTCGGAGCCTCCCACCAGCAGGTCCCAGGTGCCGTCCGAGTCCCAGTCCGCCGCCGCCACCGCCGCCTCGGACCCGCCTGGGGCGGAGAGCCAGGCCCCGGAGGCCTCTACCATGACGCCCTCGGACCAGGTCTCCGGGGGGCGGTAGGGCAGGGCCGGGGGGGCCGAGGCGGGGCGCACGGTGTAGCGGAAGGTGCACTCCGGGCCGAACCAGGTGACGCCCTCCTGGAGGGGCGAGTAGCGTTCCTCGAGGGTGGTGGTCGTCCGCACGGGGGGGGCCGTGACGATGTAGGTGAAGCGGCCCACCTGGCCCGGCGCCGTCGCCTGGTCCACGGCCGTGGGGCGGGCGTCCGAGAGCCAGTTGCCGGGGGTGTGGAAGGCGCTGTGGCGGTCCCGGGGCGAGGAGGTCCCCAGGCGGGTCTCGCCGGTGTCCCAGGCCCGGGCCCCGGTGTTCCGGTACTCCACCCACACCACCGCCGTCTCCCCCGAGCGCAGGCCGGATGGGGCCGACTGGCCCACGTGGACGGCGTCGTGGTCCGGGGGCGGCGGGGTGGCGGTGCCGGCGCCCGTCTGGACCAGGGAGAGGTAGAGCCCCCAGTCGAAGTGGGGGCCGGGGTCCCAGTGGGTGTTGGGCCAAGGGACGTCCCTGTGAGCGATGATGTGCTGCCGGTCCATGGGGATCCCGTGGCGCAGGCAGATGCCCCGTGTGAGGTCGGCGCTGGCCCTGTACTGGTCCATGGTCCAGAGGTTCTGGCCCGCGTAGCCCTCGTGCTCGATCCCGATGGATCGCTCGTTGTACGACCAGTTCCCCGCGTGCCAGCCGATGTCCTTCTCGGCCACCATCTGGGTCACCTCGCCCTGGAAGCTCACGACGAAGTGGGCGCTGGCGTCGGCGGCCGGATTGCGGAACCAGTGGATGGCGGCGGCGGCGCTGCCCTCGACAGTGTGGACGATGACGAGATCGACGGTGCGGATGGAACGGACCGTGTAGTTGGAGGCGTCCGCCGGCACCCACTGGGCACCCGGGATGGCCTGGGCCCGGGCCGGGACCGCCAGGGCGGTCAGGACCCCCACGAGCCCGCCGGTCGCGAGGACGCCGCGGCTCCGCATGCCACCGACTCCCACTCCCGAGCGTATAGCCCCCCCCACCGCCCCCCAGTGCAGGGAATTCTCACCCGGGTGAAACCCCGGAAGCGACGAATCAAACGCCCTACCAGAACGCCCTTCTTTGTAGCAGCTTAGGATAGGGTTGGGAGTGGGGTCACCCGGGTGAACTCCGGCGAGCGGATGACCTGCGGTCGTCAACTGCGGGAAGCGCGGGGGACTACAGGAAGGTCAGCCTCTCCACCCTCGAGGCGAAGTCGAAGTCACCGGTCGAGAGCCCGTCGATGGCCTCGGTCCACACGGCCACCTGTACCTCGCGGCCGTGCAGGTGGACATCCGGCTCCCGGCCCCGCTCCATGGCCAGGCGGCCCAGGAGCTGGACGAAGGCCAGGGCGGCGCCCAGGTCGGGGAACTCGAATCTGGCCTCGAGGTGGTGATCCTCCACCACCTCCCAGCGCTTCCCGAGCAGGGCCCCGAGCCGCGAGCGCTCCGCGGAACCCAGGGGCGCCGCCGGCGACGCGCGCTTCGGTTCCGCGACCCCGGGCCGGGGTCCGGCCTCGGCCTCGGTCTCGGCGGCGCGGCGCTTCGAGGTCTCCCGGCTCAGGACGCGGCGCATGAGCCGGCGGTGGGTCTGGGCGTCGATCAACCCCTCGCGCAGGGCCATCGCCGAGGCGGAGGCGCCACGCCCGCGGGCGCGCGCGCGCTCCGCGCGCTCCTGGCAGAGACGCGCGTCCGCCGGCGTCAGGTATCCCCGCTTGACGGCGATCCGGAAGAAGAGGCGCTCGGCCTGCTCGCTGGCCATCGCGCCTCCTTCTATCGCAGCCGGCAGACCGGGTTCAAGGGGCAGCCGCGGCAGATGGCATCCACGCGGCGCGCCGGGCAGTCGCCCGAGATCCCCAGGTGGGAGAGGGCGAAGTCGTACTTCACCGGGTCCGCCGGGTCCAGGAGCCGCAGGGTCCGGGTGACCTCCAGGGCCATGGCCCAGTCCGCGGTGCGCCGGGAGGTGAGGCCCACGTAGCGGGAGATGCGCGCCACGTGGGTGTCCAGGGGGATGACGAGGAGCGCGGGGGGGAGCCGCCATATCCCCAGGTCCACCCCGTCGGCGGGCCGCACCATCCATCGCAGGTAGAGGTTGAGGCGCTTGGACGCCCCGCCCCGCCGGGGGTCGCTCACGAGCCAGTCCCAGCCACGGCCGGCGGGCCCCCCATCGTCCCGCAGCGCGAGGGCGAAGCGCGCGAGGGCCCCGCCCACGTCCTGGTCTCCCGGGGAGAGGCCCTCCGCGAAGGCGGCCCCCAGGGAGCCGTGCCGGCGGCGCAGGCGCCCGGCCGCCGCCATCAGGCGTCCCAGGTCGCTGGCCCCGTTGAAGCGGTAGGCGAAGCCCGCCAGGCGACATGCATCCCCGGGCTCGAACTCGTCCACGAAGCGGGCGGGGCGGGGGCCCATGCGCCCCAGGAGGTCTTCCAGGGCCGCCCCGATGGCCGACACCCTCCCGTGGGCCAGGAGGGCCGCGAGGAGACCCACGACCTCCACGTCCCCCGGGTCGCGCGCCCGGTGGCAGAACCGCACCGGGTCCCGGGCCCGGTCGGCGGCCGGGTCTCGCCGCGCGCGCACCGCGTCCAGGGCCCGGCCCAGTCGCGCGAGGTCGAGGTCGAGGTCGGGGCGCTCGAGCACGGGCCGCATCCTCCGGGGCCCGGAGGTCCGGGTCAAGGGACGCCGCGGCGCTGGCACCTCGCACGGGCTCGCCGCTACACTGACCGCCGAGATGGAAGACCTCGCCTGCTACGCGCGGCTCCGGAACGGGCGCTGGCTCCCCATGCCGCAGCTCGACGACTGCGTCCTGGAGCAGGCCCGCCGGAAGTCGCGGGGCGAGGCGGTGGGCCTCTCCCAGGTGGTGGAGGCGCGCCACGGCCGCGAGCCGGGGCCGGTCGGCGGGCCGCCGGGGCCGGGGGGGCCCGCGACCCCCGTGGGCGCCGGGGCCGGGCGGTTCGGGCGCTACGAGATCCTGCGGAAGCTGGCGGTGGGCGGCATGGGGGTGGTCTACCTGGCCCGGGATCCTGCCCTGAACCGCGCCGTGGCCCTGAAGGTCCTGGGGGCCGCCGACGCGGCCTCCGGGGCGGGCCTGGAGCGCTTCCGCGCCGAGGCCCAGCTCGCCGCCCGGCTGCAACACCCGCAAATCGTCCGGATCCACGACGTGGGCGAGGTGGACGGCCAGCCCTACTTCACCATGGATTACATCGAGGGCCGCACCCTGGAGGAGGCCATGCGCAGGGCCGTCTTCCGGCAGGAGGCCTCCCTGGGCATCTGCCGGGAGGTGGCCCTGGCCCTGGACTATGCCCACGGCATGGGCGTGGTGCACCGGGACATCAAGCCCTCGAACATCATGCTGGACGCCCACGACCGGCCCATCCTCACGGACTTCGGCCTGGCCAAGGACCTGGGCTCCGCGGCCCGCAAGACCATCACCGGGGCCATCCTCGGGACGGTGGACTACATGTCCCCGGAGCAGGCCGCCGGCCGCGCGGCCCACGTGGACGCCCGCACCGACGTCTACTCCCTCGGGGTGGTCCTCTACGAGATGCTCACGGCGAGGCTGCCCTTCGAGGGCGAGTCCACCATGGGCGTCCTGCAGCGCATCGTCGCCGAGGACCCGCCCCCGCCGCGGCGGCTCAATTCCGCGGTGGACCCGGACGTGGAGACCATCTGTCTCAAGGCCATGGAGAAGGACCCCGCTCGGCGCTACGCCACCGCCGCGGAGATGGCGGAGGACCTCCGTCGCTTCCTGGAGGGGGAGCCGATCCGCGCCCGGCCCCAGTCCCGGCTCTACCGGCTCTCCCGCCGGCTGCGCAGGAACCGCCCCCTCGCCTGGTCGCTGGTGGGGAGCATCGCGGCCCTGGCGGTCCTGGGGGTCGTGGCCGGCCGGTGGGTGGCCCGGGAGCGGGAGCGGGTCGCCGAGCTGCGGGGGCAGGAGGCACGGCGGACGGCGGCGCGTGCGGCCTTCGACCGGGCCGGGGACCTGGGCGTGCGGGGTCGCGCGGCGGCGACGGTGCGGCGGTCCATCGAGGCCTACACCCTCGCCCTGGAGTCGGACCCATCCTATGCCGAGGCCCGCTACTACCGCGGGCGGGCCCAGCTCCGGCTCGGCCGCCACGGGGAGGCCCTGGCGGACCTGGAGGAGGCGGTGCGGCTCGACGCGTCCAGGGCGGAGCCGCGGTTCTACCTGGGCCTGGCGAGGCTGAAGCGCATGGGCGAGGTCCTGGCCGCGACCCCGGACACGCAATGGGAGGAGGTCCGTGCCGCCACGGAGGGGGCCGCCATGGCCGACTTCCAGGAGGCCGGCCGCCTGGAGCCCCTCGGGGTCCATGCCCTGGTGGGGGAGGCCTACGCCGAGTTCCTGCGGCGCGGGGACCTCGCGCGCATCGTCAGCGCCTGCGGCGAGGCGGCGGAGCGGGACCCCCTGTTCCCCGAGGCCTTCTTTCTCCGGGCGGCGGCCCTCGGGCTGCACGACATCAGCGTGCGGGAGGGGGCCGGCCGGGGGAACCGCGAGTTCCTGACGGCCCAGAAGGCCATCTTCGACCCGGGCCGGGCCATCGCGGACTGCGAACACTACCTGGAGCTGGACCCGGTGGCCGTGGACGCCCGCTACCTCCTGGCCGCGCTCCGCGCCGACCGCCGCGACTTCTCCCGCGCCGAGGAGGCCCTCCAGACGCTCCTGGAGCTCGTCCCGGACCACGCGGAGGGTCTGGAACTGCGTGCCAAGGTCCGCGCCGCCGGACGCCGTTTCGAAGAGGCCGTCGCGGACTGCGACCGGGTCCTGGCCCTGCGGCCGTGGTACAACCGGGTGGCGGTCTACAAGGCCGGGCTGGAGCTCCTTCGGGGACGATGCCGCGAGGGCCTCTCTACCCTGGAGCCGTTCCGGGGACGCCTCGAGGGCGGGGGCGAGCGCTTCCGCACCGAGCTCGTGCGCTCCTTCTGCATGGCGGGGCTGGGGGACCACGCCGGGGCCAAGGAGGCCATGGACCAGGCCATCGCGGCCGAGCCCTCGCTGGAACTCTGGTCCATCCACAACCGGCTCTTTTCCGAGGGGGGGCCCGGGTTCCTCTTCCGGGATCGGATCATCGCGGCCCTGGCGGACGTGGGCCGGGTCTTCGAGGTCCCGCCGGACCGGAAGGCGGGGGTGGGCCTCTTCGAGGAGGTGCGCCGGACGGTCCCGGGGATCCAGGACCTGCTGGCGAGGCCCCTGGAGATCCAGCGCTTCGACGCCGAGCTGGGCTTCATCGTGGAGGTGATGACGGACCCCGAGCACGCGGACTTGCTGGCCGCCCTGCAGCGCTGCGGGGAGGCCACGGGGTGGGGCTTCGACCTGGGCCCCACCCTGGCGGTCCTGAGCTACTTCGTCACGGTGGAGCGGGAGCGGGCCCTGCTCCACCAGGGCGAGCTCTACCGGGGAGAGGACTACTACCTGCGCGCCACGGCCCACTACCGCGCGGGCCAGGTGGCCGAGGCCAAGGAGGACCTCAAGGAGGCGGTGCGCCTGGAGCCCTACGAGCGGGTCTACCGGTACGCCCTGGCCACGGTCTGCGGCCGCCTGGCGCTGGAGGACCCGAAGTACGAGAAGTGGTGCCTGCGATTCCTCCGGCAGGCGGTGGTCCTGGGGTTCGCGGACCTGGGGGAGACGGCGGAGGACCCGGACTTCGAGGCGGTGCGCGGGTCGGGGGAGTTCCGCCGGCTGAGGGGGCTGGCGCGGTGAGCGAGGACCTCGCCCTCTACGCGAGGCTGCGCAGGGCGGGCCGGCTGGGCGCCGGGGAGCTGGACTCCTGCGTGAGGGCCCTGGCGTCGCGCCGCTCGCGGGGTTCGGGCGCGACGCTGGAGGCGGTGCTCCGGGGGCGGTCGGGCCTGGCGCTGGAGGCCTTCCTGGAGGAGGCGGCGCGGGACCCGGGGGAGACGCGGGGGGGCGAGGCCGACGGCTCCTCGGCGGCGGCGGTCCTGCCGTCGGCGCCCATGCCCCGGAGGCTGGGGCGCTACGAGGTCCTGCGGAAGGTGGCGGAGGGGGGGATGGGTGTGGTCTACCAGGCGCGGGACACGGGCCTGGGTCGGGTGGTGGCGCTCAAGGTGCT
>JACQVX010000076.1 GCA_016209495.1 Planctomycetota bacterium | reverse complement strand
GAGCTGGCCCTGCGGGTCGCGGAGCTGGCCCGGACGCGCTCGGAGCGCGACGAGGCCCGCGCGGCCCTGGCCGGGGGCGAGGAGGAGGCCCGCCGTCTGGGGGCCGAGCTGGCCCTGCGGGTCGCGGAGCTGGGCAGGACGCAGACGGAGCGCGACGAGACCCGCGCGGCCCTGGTCCGGGGCGAGGAGGAGGCCCGCCGCCTGGCGGCCGAGCTCGCGCAGCGGGGCGCGGAGCTGGGCAGGACGCAGACGGAGCGCGACCAGACCCGCGCGGCCCTCATCGAGGGCGAGGAGGAGGCCCGCCGCCTGAGGGCCGATCTCAAGGCCCAGTGGACCGACGCCGCGACGAGACTACGCCAGGCAGGGGAGAAGGAGACCCGCCGCCTGAAGGCGGAGATCGCCCAGCGGGCCGCGGAGCTGACCCGGACAGAGACGGAGCGCGACCAGACCCGCGCCGCCCTGGCCGAGCGGGAGGAGGAGGCACGCCGCCTGGCGGCCGAACTCGCCCAGCGGGCCGCGGAGCTGACCCGGACAGAGACGGAGCGCGACCAGACCCGCGCGGCCCTGGCCGAGCGAGAGGAGGAGGCCCGCCGCCTGGGCGCCGAGCTGGCCCAGCGGGTCGCGGAGCTGGGCAGGACAGAGACGGAGCGCGACCAGACCCGCGCGGCCCTGGTCGAGCGAGAGGAGGAGGCCCGCCGCCTGGGCGCCGAGCTCGCCCAGCGGGTCGCGGAGCTGACCCGGACAGGGACGGAGCGCGACCAGACCCGCGCGGCCCTGGTCCCGGGGCGAGGAGGAGGCACGCCGCCTGGCGGCCGAACTCGCCCAGCGGGCCACGGAGCTGACCCGGACAGGGACGGAGCGCGACCAGACCCGCGCGGCCCTGGTCCGGGGCGAGGAGGAGGCCCGCCGCCTGGGCGCCGAGCTGGCCCAGCGGGTCGCGGAGCTGGGCAGGACAGAGACGGAGCGCGACCAGACCCGCGCGGCCCTGGCCCAGGGCGAGGAGGAGGCCCGCCGCCTGGGCGCCGAGCTGGCCCAGCGGGTCGCGGAGCTGACCCGGACAGGGACGGAGCGCGACCAGACCCGCGCGGCCCTGGCCCAGGGCGAGGAGGAGGCACGCCGCCTGGGGGCCGAGCTCGCCCAGCGGGCCGCGGAGCTGGCCCGGACCGAGACGGAGCGCGACGAGACCCGCGCGGCCCAGGCCCAGGGCGAGGAGGAGGCCCGCCGCCTGAAGGCCAAGCTGGCCCAGCAGGCCACGAAACTGACCCGGGCGTATGCGGATCGCGACGAGACCCGCGCGGCCCTCCAGACAGGGCAGGAGGAGGCTCTCCACTGGAAGGCCGAACTGGCAGGGCAGGCCGCGGAGCTGACCAGGACGCGCTCGGAGCGCGATGAGGCCCGCACGTCACTCCAGGAGGGGGGGGAGGGGGCCCGCCGCATGAAGGCCGAGCTGGCCCAGCAGGCCACGAAGCTGGCCAGGGCGCAGGCCGAGCGCGATGAGGTGCGTGCGGCCCACGCCGGGGCCGAGAAGGAGGTCCTCCGCCTGGGGACCGAGGTGGCCGGACAGGCCGTGGAGCTGACCGGTGCGCTCAGCCGGGCCGCCTCCCGAGAGGAGGAGACGCGCCGCCTGAGACGCGACCTGACCCAGCTCTCCGGGGACCTTGCCCGGGCCCGTTCGGAAGCGGATCAGGCTAGAAAGTCCCTCGTCCGCCAGGAGGAGGAGGACCGCGCCCTGCGTCTCGCGCTGGAGGCGGAGCAGGCGCGCCGGGGGGAGCTGGAGGGGGCCCTGCGCGAGCTGGAGGCGAAGACCGGCGGCCAGCCTGAGGTCCCGACCGTGACCCAGCGGGACCTCGCTCAGCAGGATGGTCGCCCCATGGAGGTCTCCGCGGGAAACGACCCCGCAGGCCTGGCGGAACCCGGGCCCTCCGCCCCGGAGGCGGAGCGACCGTCCGAGTCCGACGCGGGCACCCTGGAGGCGGCCCTGGAGGCCGAGGAAGCCGAGGACGAGGACATCATCCAGGAATACCTTCCCATTTTCGAAGCCATCGAACGCGGCGAGGCCCTTCGGACTTCCACGATGCAACCCCTGGTGCAAGGACTGCTCGACCGGCTCCGGGAGGGACGGCTCCCTCGATACCACGTCCCCGAGGGACCCCAGCGCCTTCTCCATGGGGCGCGCCTCGCCGTCCTGTCCGGGATGCGCTACGGGATGGAAGACGGCCAGCTCCTGCGTCTGGGCATCTGCGGCCTGCTCATGGAGCAGCAGCGGGCCACCCTCCTGGCCCCTGGCAACGCGCACGACATCTCCCGTGTCCTCCGGGTGGTGGACGCCTTCCTGTCGATGGTCCAGCCGACGGCGGGCGTCCGGGGCCGGTTGCCCCGGGAGGCCATGAAGGCGCTCCTGGTGCGGGCGCAGGCTGGGGAGTTGCCCATGCGTCCCCTCAAGCTCTTCATGGAGGCCCTGTCGGCCTATCCCCTGGGCTCATGGGTCAGGCTCTCCACCGGGGAGGTGGCGCGCGTCGTGGCCGCCCACCCGGAGGATCCCCTGCGCCCTGCGGTCCAGGTCTACCTGGACGCGGGGGGCCAGGCGGTCGACGGGGGCGCACGGCGGCGCATCGACTTGCGAACGCCTGGCGCCCCCACCGTGGCCGCCGAGGTGGAGCCGCCGTCGCGGCTCGCGGCCGGACGGAGCTAGGGGGAGAACACCGCTCGGCGCGGGATCGGCCCTCGTCGCCTCTGCCCGCGACAGCCTCGGCGCGAGTCACGGCCGCGGTTGGACGGGGCCGCGCCCGCCTCGGGCGCAGACGGCGGCGCCCGCGAGGAGCGCAAGCGGCAGCAAGGTCCAGGGTTCGCCAGGAGGCCCGCCGCCGCCGAGGACGGCGCAGCCCGTCCTCCCGCCCCGGCCGAGGGTGGGGCCAGGCCCGACCCGGGCCCCCCCACGGCCATCCGAAGAGGCCACCGGCACGACGCCCCCGGCCGCCCCCGCCGGCTCCGCCTCGACCTGCACCGTCTGGCCCGAGGCCACCGCCACGTCCACATAGAGCACCGCGGTGCCGTCGTCGCTCTCCACCGCCCGGCGCACCAGACCCCCCCGGACCAGGTAGCCCGCGCTCGAGGGGAGGAGGAAGAACTTCAGCGCACCCTTGAGGTCCCTGGGGAGGTTGTTCGTGACCCGCATGGCGACCCGCGAGGCGCTGCCGTCGTTGGGGCCCTGCTCGACCAGGCGCAGGTGGTTCCCCGCCGGGTCCACGGGGACCGACTGCGACTTCGGCGGGTCATAATGCACCTCCACGAGCCGTCCCCCCTGGACCTGCAC
The DNA here is from genome assembly GCA_016209495.1 of Planctomycetota bacterium. GTDB lineage: Bacteria > Planctomycetota > JACQVX01 > JACQVX01 > JACQVX01 > JACQVX01. The sequence goes on along the minus strand of JACQVX010000076.1, from coordinate 2,812 downwards.
GAGTCGGTAACCCACCCGGTTCCCCAGGCTCACGGCCATGGTGGTGGTGTGGACCCAGTGCAGCACCCGCTGGGCCGAGGTCCCCGGGTGCAGGACCTCCTCCTCGTAGGCGTCCTCGTGATCGTGGCCCATGAGGACGTGGGTCACCCGGTGCTCCCGCGCCAGCCGCACCAGCTCTCGCCCGCTGGCCTCGTCGTTCCACTGCTGGCTGGCCCGCACCACCTTCAGGGGGTTGAAGGGATAGGCCACCCAGTTCGGACGGTACGGGCCCCTGGGGTCGTGGTGCAGGAACAGGACCGTGTCCCTGCCGGCTGCCGTCGCCGAGCGGAGGTCCGCCTCCAGCCAGGCGAGCTGGGCCGGGTCCACCTGTCCGCCGAAATTGATGGGCGTGACGCCGCGGCCGTTCCTGCGCTCGGCGGAACCGTCATAGGAGTTCACGGCCGCGAAGTGCAGCCGCTCGCCGTAGTCGAAGGAGTAGTGGAGCGGCCCGCAGGTCTGCCGCCAGTAGGCGAGGCCGTCCCTCTCCACGGCCGGCTGGCCCGCGGGCCCGGACCTGACGGTGGCATAACCGTCGTGGTTCCCCGGGACCAGGAAGGTGGCGAGCCTCCCGGTCCTCCAGATGTCGTGGTTCTCCGGATACTCGGCGAAGTAGTCGGCCCCGTAGTTCCAGTCCCCGCTGAAGACCGTGAACTCCGGGTCCAGGAAGCGCAGCTCCGCCAGGGTGCGGCCTACCAGGGATGGGTCCGCGGTGCGGATGTCCCGGGTCTGGTTGTCGGCGATGTGGGCGAAGCGGAAGTCCTGGCGCCAGCCCTCCAGGACACGCACCGCAACGGGCTGCGCGTCGGCCCCCCCCGGCAATCCCGCGGCGCGCACCACGAGGTCGTAGCAGTCCCTGGGCGCCCCGGCGGGGACCCGCCCCCGCAGCCGGTATACCCCGGCCGCGTCGTAGTCCGCCCCGACGAGGACCAGCCTCCAGGTCTGGGGCCGCGGGTCGCTGGCGGTGACCAGGGAGAGGTCCCACGCGACCGTGACGCCCCCGTCCGCCAGTCGCACGTGGACCCGCACCTCGTCCCCGGGGACCACCAGGGCAGGGAATCCCAGCGTGGGATAGACGATGGCCCCCACGCGGCGATCCACCGGGTCCGTCTGGGCATTGCCGGCCGGGTCCGCGTAGGTGGGGTCCGGGAGCGAGGCGAGCGAATCGCCGCGCGCCGGGACCGACAGACCCAGGACGCCGGCCAGGACCGCGTCAGCGACGAGAGTTCGCAGGAGGGCCATCGACCTCCTAGTTGAGCGAGATGGTCAGATACTCCCGGAGAGACTTGCGCGTGGGCTCGTCCAGGTTGCGGAAGGCGATCCCCAGCCCCATGAGCCGGGGGTCCACCCCGTCCGCCAACCGCACCGGCCGACCGCGCAGTGTGAGTCCGGAGAGCCCCACCGAGTCCTTCACGTCCAGCTCGAAATGGAACGGCGCGAGCGGGATCTCCTTGCGGTCCAGGTCCACCACGTCCACCAGCATCCCCGACTGACTCAGGTTGCGGATGTAGACCAACCCCTGGGTGAACAGGCTTCCATCCTGCTCCAGGTAGACCCGGATCTCCGCGAGACCGCGCACGGGCTTTCGCGCGTGGACGCGCCGCTGGGCCCGCGCATAGCCCATGGAATCGGCGGCCTCCCGGACCCTGGCGACGGTCTCTGGCGCGAACTTCTCCACGTCATAGCCGTTGAGGATCTTCGAGACCGTCGAGCGGTCCAGCCCCAGCTCCTTGGCAATGGCCTTCTTCGAAGGGCTAATCACCATCTTCTCCTCCCCTGCCTCGCATGCGCCCCGGGGTCTTCCCCATCTCGGGGCGCTCGGGCACCCCCGGCCCTCCCCGCTGAAGGGACCGGGGGCGCCCCCCCGTCACGAAACGCCCCGAACGACCGTCAACGTCACGATTCCCTACTTGACCTCGATCTCCTGCTGGGACGTGTAGAGGTCCGTCCCGTTGATGACCGAGTGCACGACGAAGAACACCTTCCCGGGCTGCGCGGGGGCCACGAGGGTGTTCTTGTACTTGCCGGCCGCGCCGCTCTGGATCGGCCCGAACTGGCCGGCCAGGTTGGACCACTCGGCGGCGGTGTGGGAGACCACGTCGAAGTGGATGTTGCTGTGGGCCACGCTCAGGGCGGCCCCGTTGGGGTCGGCGATCTCCCACGCTATGTCGAAGGAGGCCCCTGGCGCCACTGTGGCGGGGAAGCCCGTCACGGTGGTGGTCGGCTGGGCCGCCGGCGTCGACCCCCCGCCCGGGGGCGTGGGCCCGCCGCTGGAGGGCTGGCCCACGGTCACCGTGGCCTCGGAGGTGTAGGTGTCCTTGCCGTCCGCCTGCACGTGGACCACGTAGTAGAAGGTGCCCGCGCTGGGCGGCGCGACAAAGGAGTTGTCGTAGTTCCCGTTCGTCCCGGTGCGGACCGGGCCGAAGAAGCGGCCGATGCCCGTCTGCCACTCCACCGAGGTGTGGGTCACGATGTCCAGGTGCACGTTCGTGTGGGTGACGTTCTGGACCCCGGCGACGCTCCACTCGATCTTGAAGGTGTCGCCCGGGTTCACCTGGGTGGGCGCCGCGGTCACCCCGACGATGGCCCCGACGGTGGGCCCGCCAGGCGCCGGTGTGGGCGTCGGCGTGGGCGTGGGCGTCCCGCCCGCCGGCGGCGCGGTGGGCGTCCCGCCCGCCGGCGGCGCGGTGGGCGTCCCGGGTGTGGTGATGGGGGGGGCCGGCACAGGGGCCGGGGCCGGGGCCGTGCCGCCAGGAACGGACGAGCGGTTCAGGAT
>JACQVX010000075.1 GCA_016209495.1 Planctomycetota bacterium | reverse complement strand
GGGTGGGCGAGGTCAGGGTCGGGCCGCGGTCCTTCCCGTCGGAGGGCGTGAGGGTGACGCGCACGAGGTCGCCGCGGTTCAGTGTCCCGGCGGGCAACGTGGCCGTGGCGGCGGTGGCGATGACGGCGAAGCTCGTCCCGGCGTTGGCGCTCCGCTCCCAGCGGAAGGCCACGTCCACGCGATCCCCGTCGAGGTCCGTATCGTCGTAGAGCACGGTGAGGGCGTTCGCGTGTCGCACGACGGTGGGGTCGAAACGGAGGTTTGCCAGGGCGGGCGGCGTGTTGTTGCGAAGCGCGAAGGGGGCGCCATCGCCCGCGACGCCGGGGTTCAGGAAGGTGTCCGCGGTCTGGTCCGGGGTGATGCGAAGGACGACCCGGTCGGCGTTGACCGCGGGCAGGTCCTGCCGGGAGGGCCAGCGCAGGGTGTGGGCGGTCCCGCCGGGCGAGGTCGCGAACGGTCCGACGGTGCTGGCGGTGGCCGGGGTGAAGGCGCCACCGTCGAGGGAGAATTCGAGCCGGACCGTGGCCTGGTCCGAGCGGGGATCCGCCAGGGTGAAGGAGAGGTCGATGTCGCCAGCGTTCCCGGTCACCTGTGTGACCCTGGCCGTCGGAGGGAGGTCCGTCGTCACCGTTCGGGACGCCGAATCGACGGAGCGGTTCCCCGCGACGTCCACCTCCTGGGCCACGACGGTCACCGTCCCAGCCGGGAAGGCGCCCGTGGTGGTCAGGGAGTAGGCGTTCGTGGTCGGGGAGACCGCCGAGAGCCCCACGAGCGTCCGGATCTGGTTGGCCTGGGCGTAGACCTCGATGCGGTTCCCTGGCTGGCTGCCTGTCCCCGTGATGGCGATGCCGTCGGGCCGGAGCACGCCCCCGGGGAGGGGGGCCAGCGTCGGGGCCGGGGGCGCGATGGAGTCCACGATGACGAAGACGGGCTCGGAAGGCGCGTTGTCGGGGTTGTGGCCCACGGCGCGGATCTCGTGGACCCCGTCGGGGAGCGCCGCATCGAGGGTGACGCGGTAGACCCGCACCCCCTGGGGGTCGGTGGTGACTACCCCCTGGGTCTGGCCGCCGGAAACGGCGAGGCGGGTCGTCCCGTCGAAGACCTCCACGGCGGTGGCGCTCGTCACCGTGCCGGAGATGGCGAGTCGTCCGTCGGTGACGTAGGCCACGCGGTTCGGCTCCGCGATGGTGGTCTCGCCGGGAGACCCCGCGTAGGTCTGGGCGAGGACGCCGGCCTGGAGCTCACCCACGGCGCCGACCAGAGACTCCCCCAACGAGGCGCTGAGGTGCGAGGTGTTGCCGCCGGTCCCCGAATGGACGAGCCCCGCGGTGCCCAGATTGGCCTGGGTGCGCAGCGAGAGGTCGAAATCATGGCCCGTCGTGTGGGGTGAGGCGGCCTGAAAGACGTAGCTCGTTCGCACGAAGACCGGCATGCCCTGGACGATGGTGTAGACCCCGATGGTGATCGGGAAGCCGTCGATGGAGGAGAAGCTCAGGGTGTAGCTCCCGCCCGTGCGGGGGAGGGTGGCCATGGCACCAAGTGCGACGACCTGGATGTCCACGTCGGTGCCACCGGGGGGGACGGAAAGGGTCCCGCTCGCGCTGCCGGGGACGTCGTTCCCCGAGCCCACGATGACGGCGCTCAGGCTGGTGAGGGGCCGGCCGGCCAGCTCCAGGGAGCGGCCGTCGGCGCTGGCGATGGCCTCGCCGAGGCGCTCCCAGCCACCCCGTCCCGCGTGGAAGTGGTAGACGGGCCGCGAGGCGCCGGGGGGTAGCCGCGCGGTGTTGGGAAAGGCAAGGGCTGCCCCGTCCGGGAGCCCGGTGCCCGTGGGGCCCAGTTCGTAGGCGACGGGGGCCATGCCCGCGGCGGGGAGCCCCGGGGGCAGGTGCGAGGGGTCGAAGGTGGTGATGGAGATAGCGGGCTCTGCCCCGGCGGGGAAGCTCACCCTCGCCCCCGCGGCGATGCCAAGGACGACCCCGCTCGCCGCGGGGCTCTGCACCGTCATGGCCGCGGTGGTCCGACCGCCGCCGTCGAGGGCGATGGGGACGGCGTGCGCCGTGGAATGCGGCACGAGGACGACGGGGGCGGCGAGGAGGTTGACCTGGGCGGCATGGACCGTGACGGGCAGGTGGATCCGTGCCAGACCGAGGCTGCTCCCATCCACGGCCAAGCTGTGCTCGCCCGGGGGGACCGAGGGGAGGAAGAAGTGTCCCGCGCTGTCGGTCTCGGCCGCGAGGCCGAGCCCGGGCAGCGAGACGGAGACACCGCGCGCGGGCCGGGAGAAGCCCGCCCTCGCGTCGAGGACCACCCCCGAGACAGGGTTCGCCCCGACGAAGAAGACGAAGGGCCGGGTTCGCACCGAGAGGTTTCCCGCCCGGTCCGCCGCCTCGAGCTGGACGCGGTGCTTGCCCGGCGCCCAGGGCTCGTCCGGGGTGGCCGTGAACGTCCCCGCGCTCGAGACGAGGGCGGTGCCGACGAAGCGCGCCTCCTCGATGAGTCGCACGGTGGCGAGGGGCTCCGCCTGGCCGGTGAAGGGGGTCACCGGGTCCAGGAGGAGGGCCTCCGGGGCCGGTCCCGCGACGCCGGGCGTGCCAGGGCGAGAGAGGTCCACCCGGAAGCCTACGGGGCCGGAGGATCGGGTCCCGGAGACCGGGTCGGTGACCACGACCTCCAAGGTGTGGTCGCCCTCGGCCAGCGGGCCGCCGGTGAAAGAGAAACGCCCGTCCGGGGCGGCCGTGACCGAGCCCACCGGGACGCCATCGACGAAGACGGAAACACTGCGCCCGGGCGGTGCGCGCCCCGCGACCGTGGGGGTGGGCGTGGCGACCTGACCCTCGGTCAGGGGGTAGTCCAGGAGGGGCAGGTCCGAGACACGTACGGTCCAGGTGAGGGGCCCAAGGGCGCTATCGGGGACCGCGATGCGGCCGGGGAAGCTCCCGACGGACGATAGCGCGGGGAAGTCGAAGGATGCCTGTCCCGCCGTGTCGGTGTCCATGTGCCGCGTTCCGGCAAGGCTCGCCTCCACCGTGACCCCCGCTATCGCGTTCCCGAATACGTCGGCCACCCGCACGAGGGCCCTGGCGGGTGCGGTTCCCAGGACGATGGTCTCATCGGCGGCCCCCGCGAGCCGCTCAAGGCGGTTGGGGGGGGCCGGACGCACCGTCAGCGTGGCCGACCCGGTCGCGGAATCGGGGGCGAGGGCCCGGGCCTCGACACGGCGGGCCCCGGCGCGGGTGAAGAAGGCGAGGCCACGGACCGTCACCAGGCCGGCGTCTTCGGGGGCGAAGGGGACCGGGAGATTGTGGACGAGCGAGAGAGGGTCCTCCGGGACGCCCAGGAGGACCACCCCGTCGAAGGCCGTGGCGACCTCTCCGGCCGCGTTGAGTGCGGCCACCGTGAGGTCCCCCAGGGTGCCGGCGGTGACGGTGGAGGGGAGCACCAGACGGACGGCGGCGATCCCGCGGGCCGCCACGGTGAAGGTGGCGCTGGCCAGGGTCCGGTTGCCCGCCCTGTCGGAGACCTCCACCGAGACGGTGTGGACCCCGTCCAGGAGGTCCACGCCGGGGGTCAGGCTTGCGGCCGTCTCCGAGACCGTCGCGGCAACGGTCGCGTCCACGCCGTCCAGGAGCACGAGGACACTCGGCGCCTCGATGCCCGTTCCCCCGCCGGGGTCGGAAAGGAGGGCCAGGATGCTGGGCCGGGAGAGGTTCACCACGGCGCCGCTCGCCGGGGTGATCGAAACCGCCGGTGCAAGCGTATCGACGACGAAGCCGGCGGTAGCATGCGCCTCGTTCCCCGCCCCGTCCCGGATGGTGGCCTCCAGGGTGTGGGCCCCCTCCGCGAGGGCCCCGCTCGTCGGGAGTGACCCGGCGGCGCCCGTCGCCGTGAGGGCGAGTACCGCCGTGCGGTCGATGCCGTCGACCCGCAGTCGAAGCGAGCCCGTATCCAGCCCGCTCGTCCCTCCATCGAAGCCCAGCTCGATGGTCGGCGTGGCCGTGGCGAGGAGGCCACCTTCCTGGGGCGAGAGGATGGTGAGCCCCGGGGCGATACTGTCCACGGTGAAGCGGGCGAAGGCGCTCGCCTCGTGGCCGGCCGCGTCGCGTGCGCTGGCGCTCCACTGGTGGGCGCCGTCCGAGAGCACGAAGCCCCGGGAGGCGGGGAGGTGGGCGCCACGCTCGTCGATGAGGAAGAGCCCGGTCCGGTCCACGCCATCGACCACGATGTGGACGGACGAGGGTTCGACCCCGCTCGTGTCGTCGAGGAACTCCACCGCGAAGGTCGGTGGATGCCGTCCCAGGACCGCGCCCTCCCCGGGCTCGAGCACGAGGGCCGGCGGTCGGGTATCCACCATGAAAGAGAGCGGCACGGTCGCCTCGTTGAGCGCCCGGTCGCGCAGGCGCACCTCCAGGGCCACCGGCCCGTCCGCGAGCGCGAGGGCAGAACCCGCCACGTGCAAGGCCTCGGCATCGCCCCCGGGAAGCGGCAAGACCTGGAAGGCACCGGTCCTGTCGACGCCCCCGACGACGAGGCGCACCGAGGCCAGGTCCACCCCGCTCGCCTCGTCCTCGAGGCGGACGCGGACCTCGGGAGAGGAGATCCCCGAAACGACGCCGGGGGGCGGGTCCACGAGGAAGGCCGTGGGCGGCCGGGTGTCCACCCGCAGCTCCGCGGACACGCGGCTGAGATTCCCGGAGCGGTCCTGGACCGTCGCGGCAAAGATATGCACCCCGTCCGGGAGGTCGAGCCGGGCATCGGGAGCGAGGCGCGCCTCTCCCGTGGACTGGGCGAGCTTGCCCGTGGCGTCCGTCCCGTGGACTGCCAGGGAGAGACTGCCCGTATCGATGCCGCTTCCGCCATCGCCGAAGCGAAGGAGGACGGCCGGGGTGCGCTCGTTCGTGACGAGGCCATCGGCGGGTTGTTCCATGGACAGCGTCGGCGCCAGGGTGTCCACGAGGAAGGTGCGGCTCGCCTCCGGGCTGGTGTTGAGCGCCCGATCACGGACGGTGGCGCTCAGGGTGTGAGTCCCATCGGCAAGGAAGAGGGTGCCGGCCTCCGCGAGCCCTGCCAGGGCGGACCCCGCGAGGAAGAGGGATGTGCGATCCACCCCGTCGACCAGCACCCGGAGAGAGGCCACATCGATGCCGCTGGACGCCGGGCCGGGGGGCTCATCGTGGTACTCGATGACCACCTCGGGCGCGGGATCGGACGTCCGTTCGACGCTCGGTGCATGGATCTGGACCCGCGGCGCCACGGTGTCGACGAACACCGTCCGCGCCGCGATGCCCTCGTTCCCGGAGCAGTCGGCCACCCGGGCCTCGATCCGCAGCTCCGGGCCGTCGGGTCGCGAGACCGAGGTGTTGGGGGCGAGGCTCGCCCCGGAGCCGGCCACCGCGAAGGCCGCCGTGACGTCGACGCCGTTCATGAGGATGCGCGCCGTCGCAGGTTCCACGCCGGAGATAGAGTCTTCCCAGGAAACCACGACATCCGGCGTGCTGTCGCCCGTGACCGTACCCTCCGGGGGCTCGAGGATGGCGAGCCCCGGCGGGACGGAGTCATAGGTGAAACGCACCTGGGCGCTCGCGAGATTGGCGGCATGGTCCGAGACCTGCACCTCCACGAAGACGTCCCTAGCCTGGGGGAGTAGGGGCTCCAGGTCTCCAAGACGAACCGTGGCCTCCTGATCACCGACGGTCATGAGCGATGCGACATCCACGCCGTTCAGGAAGGCCCGGAACGTGGTGGGGTCCACGCCGGTGATGGCGTCCGAGTAGACGATGCGGATGACGTCGTTCGCCCCTGTGCATTCCCCACCGGCCGGCGAGGCGATGGTGAGCTCGGGGGCCGTTGCGTCGGGCACGAAGCCCTTCACCGTGAGGGTGAAACGGTGCCCCGCCCCCGACTGGATCGCCACGTCCAGGACATTGGCATCCGCCACCACGATAGGCACCAAGAGCGCATCCACCGTCTCGTTGAAGTCCTGGGGTCGGAGGACCTGCACGCCATTCACATGGACCCGTGCCGCAGTGACCCGCTCGCTCCCCTCGCCGTTGGCCACCGCCAGGTCGAAGCGGCCTGCCGTCAGGGGCACCGTGAACCCCGCCGTCTCCGTGGCCGCCGGATCCGTCCCCAGGAAGGCCCGCCGGAAGAAGACCCCGGTGCCCGCGCGATCCCGGAGTTCCGCAGGGAGGGCCGTTTCCGGGATCTCCCCCTCCACGTCGATGGTCCAGAAGCCGCCCGGATTCGAGGTGAAGTGGACGACCAGCTCGTTCTCCGTGAGGACCGCCACCTCCCGGCGCAGCCGCACCACTGTCTGGTTGAAATCGCTGGGGACGAAGACCGGCGAGCCGTTCAGGGTGATGGTCCCGCTGGAGAGCCTGTTCCCGAAGCCGTCGCCGTTCGCCACCGTCAGGAAGAAACGGCCCTCGGTAGAGGGCGCCGCGAAGCCGCGGGTGAAGGTCTGGGGGCCCTTGGGCGTGCGGTGGAAGGTCTCAGGGGGGAAGAGGACGAGGCGGCTGCGCGGCTCGGTCCCCCCGTGTGCCACAACGGCCCAGCTCAGAATCAGCGCGGTCAGGAGGGGGCCGCCAGGCTGCCGCGGGACACCGGGGTTCATTGCGCATCCTCGTCAGCGTCGGCGAGGAGCTGCAGAGCGAAGTCGTCGAGACTTCCGTCCCCGGGCAGGGACGGGAGGACGGCGCGCAGGACGTCGGCGCCTCCCCGGTCTGCGATGACCTGGAGCGTACGACGGGCCGCCGCGACAGTCTCGATGCGGCCGAGGTGTTCCCGCAGGGCCTCGATGGCCTCGGGCGAGGCCATCGAGGCCAGGCCAGCCACCGCGGCGAGCCGCATCGCCTCGTCGGTGAGCGGCGCTGCCAGGAGGGTGCGTGTCGCCTCCACCCCAGCTCGACGGCCGTGCAAGGTACGCATGGCCGCGATCCGTAGGCCAGGGTCCGTCCCCTCGACCATCTGTGAGGCCAGCGCATCATCCGTTATCGAATCGGGGGCCGTCAGCAACCTCTGAAGCCACTGGGACGCGGGGGACGTCCCGACCTGGGTGAGCTCGGGCCCGGAAGGAGCGCGTGTGCACCCCACTAGACCCACGCATAGCACGACCGCGATAGGCAGGATCGAGCGGTAGCTCACGACATCGGATCTCATGCCTGCACGTTCGCCGGCGCTTCGAGAGAAGGGGCCGAGGACGGTCCCTCAGAGATCCTTCCTCTGCCCGAGGACCAAGAGGTCCACCGAAAACGACCCCTTTCCGCCCCCACACTCCCGGACAACGACCCTGTCGCTCGACTTCTCGGCGACGTAGACCCCCACCGTGTCGCCCAGGGGTGTGACGTGGACGGTGATCCCGGACGCCATGACCACCCCCGAGAACGACGGGGGGAGGGCCAGGGTGCCCTCTCCGCCTGTGAGGTCGATGGTCCCGCGATACATCATGGTCCCGCTCGTTGCAGAAACGATGCTCTCGCCCGGAATCCCCGCGACCGCCGCGGCATTGAGGGCAAACGAGAAGGTGGCGGGGACCATGGGGAGTCGCCGGGGCAGCTCGCCCCCCCCGTCGAGCGCCACGCCCAGAAATCTTTCCGCACCGTTGAAGATCGGCCGCGCGGGATCCGCGTCGCAGGATTCCAATGGGCGGACCCTGCCCAGGGTGGTCTGGACCCACCCCATTGTGAACGGCACCCCCGCCTGGGCCTCGGTCCACAGGGCTGTACCGCCCTCCGGTGCCTCGTAGATCGAGAAGACGACGTCATGGACTCCCTCTACGGGCCGCCGGTCCCCCCCGAAGACGTTGCCGGGCACCTGGAGCTGACACACGCTCCTCTTTGCCGGAACAATCCCCTGGCCATAGGAGACGGCCAGCTCCAAGATCACGAAGACGATCAGAAGTCCAACCCACAGGAATCGCCACATGGTCCACACTCCTCGTCGAGACGCTAGCGCGTCAAAGGCCCATGACTACAAGGCGCCGCGCCCGACAGCTATCCCACCCGCCGACCGACCCACCGGCACGAAGCTGTCCCCAATAGATCGTGTTCGTGTCTGTCGAGTTCCATTGTGGCCCGTTCAACACCAGCACGCAGGTGCTCGCCACCCGTACCAAATCGAGCCCGAAAGGCCCCCCTGAACCGGCGGATGGACAGAAACCGGCGTAGGGATCGGTGCCTCCAGAAGGAGAGTCACTCAGCGTGGGGTCGAAGACGTGTCCCATGGTGAGGTCGCCGCGAGTGCTGCCTGTCAGTCGCAGCTCGGCAAAGCTCTCGCGCTCACCGAAGCCTGCCTGCTGACCTCGGATCCACGCGGAGGCGAGGATGAGGATCCCGTCGGGCGCCTCGTTGGGTTGGATCACCACCGGGGCCTTGGGCAATGCTATCGCCTCGTTGAGCGTAGAAACGGGCTCGTAGCTGTAGCTGGTCCTCACGAAGCGTATCCCACCCGCAGCCTGCAAGGCCACAAGCTGTGTGACCACGTCCTGGACCTGGTCCTGCAGGGTGGATCCTGGCAGAGACGGTGACGTGGTCGCCCTGCCTATCTTCGTCGGCAAGATGCCTGCCCCACCGTTCACGTCGGCATCGACGATACTCCCGTTCGCAATCCGGCTGGAGTCCACGGCATCCTGCGCAAGCCGATCCGTCGTGACTGCGTTCGCCGCAAGGTCTGCGGTCGAAATGGAGCCGTCGAGGATCTTGCTCCCCGTGACCGCGCCTTCCGCGATGTGAACGGTGCTAACGAGCGGGGCGCTCGCCAGGTGATTCGCATTGATCTGCCCGCTCGCGATGTGCGTGGCCTGTACCGCGCCGCTGGCGATCTGGCCGGCCTTCACCGTGCCGGAGGTCATGTTGTCGAGGCTCAGGAAGTAGTCGCCGGACCGGGCGGTGCCCGCCGCCACGAGCCGATCCGATTGATCGGCGGAGACGGCGCGGTCCGCGTCCTGGGCGTGGAGGGCGTTTAGGGCCATGGCGGCCGAGGCCGCACGGATGCGCTCGGGGAGCTCCGCCGCGCCGTTGACGGAGACTCCGATGAAGCGATCCGGGCCCAGGGGGAAGACGGCGGCCAGGCCGCCCGGGGGTTGCTTGAGGACCGTGCCGGTCCCCAGCAGCAGGCTGAAGACGCCGTTCACCACCGGGACGAGGGGCGTGGTGTGCGCCTCGACCCACTCGGCGGAGGCATCCCCGGCCGTCGCGAGGGCGTCCGCGTAGACGCGGACGGTCAGCGTCACTCCGGCCGGCTCGTGGAGGGGATTCCCACTGGCATCTGTGATTCGACCCTGAAGGTGGACTCTCTCCTGAGCCTGGCCCTCCGGTACCCCGAAGACCAGGGCCAGGCAGGCCAGCCCGAAGACCAGAATTACGCCCCGGAGGAAACGGTGCCGTCCGGCCCGAGTGTTCATTAACCCTCTCCCTTCTCCACAGTCTGCCACCAATGGGCCCAGCGGCGGACGCTGGCCTCCACGTCCTCTGGTGTCCTGGCGCGATCCCGACCGAAGGTCGTGCCGGCCTCTCTTCGGAGCGCGAGGAGGGCCGAGCGCCAGTGGGTGGGCGACCGCAGGAATTCGATGAGTATCGGGACTGCATCGGGGTCACCGAGGTCCGCGAGGCTGACGCCACATGCCAGCCGGAGCGGACCCGAGGCAGTCTCCATGACCCTCCTCAGCTCGCCAGCCGACTCCGGGGCGCCAAGGGAGCCGAGGGCGCGGGCCGCGGCGATCCGCACCTCCATGTCACCGGCCTGCACGCGGGGCGAGAGGATCCGCCAGTGCTCCGGTCCTCCTAGCGCCCCGAAGGCCTCGAGGACCTCGGCGGAGATCGGTGCCTCCCGGTCCTCCAGGAGCGTCAAGAGTCGATCCGGGGTGTCTGGGGTCGCGAGGGCCAGAAGGAGGCTGCATGCCTCGCGCCTCACCCCTGAGTCTGGGACGCGCAGGGCCTCCACGAGCATCGGGACGGCAGCTTGCCCCTGCTCCAAGAGTCGCGCCCTGGCACGCGCGATCTCGACCGGAGGGGTGGAAGGGTCACCCGCGAGGTCGAGGAGAGGACGGAGAGGGTCGGAACCGGGCGCCCTACCCCAGACGACCCACAGGGAGAGCGAGACGGCGCTGCCATAGAGAAGGACAAGCCCGAGGGCCGTCCCCCAATAGAGCCCGCGGATCGAGAGGGCGACGCCTCCCTGCCGGAGGTCCAACTCCCCTGAGGAACGGCGAACGCCCTCGATCTGCCGCCGCCAACGCATGCCGCTCCCGTGACCCCCCTCCCGACCGGGCGGCGGGGCAAAGGACCACGAGGGCCCGCGCCCCAGCCGACCGTTCAGGCATCAAGGGCAATGCGTCCGTCAGAGAACCCCGCATGCGGCCGGGGTATGCCCCCCATGGACCCCTCGCTTGTAGTGGGCCCTGCGAGGCGCTGTCAATGGGGTTGCCTCCGGGGGACGCGGCCTCATCGGGGACGTCCCGGATGTGAGTCAACCAGGCGTTGGCCGCGAAGCCGCGAAGATGCCGGGACATTGGGGTGCGGCCTGGACCGAACTGTGATGTGCAAGAATCCGGGGCCGACATCGACCAGAGATCCAGATGGGACATGGCTTCATCGTCCCCAGGAGTTTTTTTCTCGATCCGCAGAATTGTGGGCCCTGGGCCGGCAGCTCGTCGTGCGCCCCAAGCCCGAGAGTGGATTCAGCACGAAGAACAAGCGGACCCGCCACATCCCGCTGGCCTGGGACTTCATCGTCTTGCTGCTCCCCATCCGTCAACCCTCCGGGCTCTGCTTCCCGTCGGTAGGAGGGCAGCCCTACACCGCCCCGCCCCATGCCCGGGACTGCAAGGCCATGGGCGAGGCGGCCGGGATCGAGAAGCTCGGCTGGCACCTGCTCCGGCACACCTTCGCCTCCCTCGCCGTCCAGCGCGGCGTCTCGCTCTACAAGGTCCAGACGCCTACGGGAAGATCCTTCAGACGACGGCGCGGGAAGCCTGGGGACGTGCTGGTGGGCCCGCGGAATGGCGAAGAAGTCAGCCATGGCGAACAACGGTGGCCAGCCGAACCCGTGGCTGATGAGGGCGGCGACGAGCGGTATCGTGCCCTGCAGACATGCTGCGGTTACTGCCGGCGGCGCGGCAGGTCGCATGAGTCTAGGGGGGCAGCCTCAACCGCAGGAAGGCGTGGGGCTCGAAGAAGGAGAGCATCCCCGTGCGGCCGTCCCCGTGGGGCTGGGGTCCCCGGCCAGGCGGGGAGGGGGGACCGGGGTCGATACAGACCAGGACACCGACCTCGTCACCGGGTCGAGCCTGGAAACCCAGCGACGGGGCGGGTCGCACGGTCAGGGTCCCCTCGCGGACCTGGAGCATCCCCTCCGGGACCGCCTCGGGGTCCTCGAAGGCCCAGCGCCCCGGGGTCTCGCAGCGCACGACATGGGCCCGTGGCGGTCCCCCTCCCTCCCACTCCACCTGGAGGTTGTCCCCCCCGACGTACCAGCCGTCGGAGGCCAGGTCGAGCTGGACCCGGACACGCCCCGGAACGCCCTCCGGGGTGGCAACGTGGATCCGGAGCGCGTCCTCCTCCCAGGCCACCCTGAGGCCCACGCGTCCCGCCGCCGGGTCGTCCAGGGCGAACTCGGCGGGGCCGGCGAGGTCCGCGGGGATGGCGTAGAGGGGATAGGGGTCCTCGCCGTCGCCCACCCCGTCCCCGTCCGTGTCCGGGTCGGCCGGGTCCATGGGCCTGGGCGCGCCCCCGCAACGGATGGCGTCCAGCCCATACACCAGCCACTCGCCGCGCATCAGCTCCTCCAGGTCCGGGACGCCGTCGCCGTCCGTGTCCGCATGCTCCGGGCTGGACCCCAGGCGCTCCTCGTCCAGGGGCAGCTCCGGGGCCGCGTCCGGGAGCCCGTCGCCGTCGGCATCGGCGTGGTCCCGGAAGGCACCCCAGGCCAGGAGGGACCATCGCCAGGACGCATCGCCCGGGAACCAGCCCGGGGCCTCGGCCCTGGCGTGGCCCCCCCACGAGCGCAGGATCCAGCCGTTGCCGTCCCAGTGCTCGCCGTGGACGTGGGCCGTCCCGTCCCAGGCGTAGAAGTGGTTGAAGAGGTAGTCGGGGCGACCGGAGGCCTCGAAGAGGGCGTCCAGGGCGTGGTGGAACTCGTGGCAGAACATCCAGGCGTCGTTGGGGCAGCCCACCTTCCAGGCGCTCTTGCCCGCGTGGAAGGGCGGCAGGGGGCCGTAGGTCCCGCCTCCGCTCGCGGGGAAGACCCAGCGGTCCCCCTCGCGGCGGCGGTCGCAGGAGACAAGGAGGTAGGCGTCGAAGTCCGCGGGCGTGCGGCCCTCGTCCTCCAGGACCCGGGAGACGGCCTCCCATTCATGCCCGCTCCAGGCGTATCCGTAGTCGGTCCCCGGCGGGACCTCGTGGCGCCTCCAGTCCTCGAACCGCGCGAGGTCCAGGGCCAGCCGGGCCCCGGAGTGGACGTAGAAGAAGCGCACCGTCTCGGCCAGGTCGCGCCAGGCCTCGTCCACCTCGGCACGGATGGCGTCCCGCGGCGTGGGTCGTCCCGCGCCCGGGCCTTCCTCCACGACGTCGGCGAAGAAGACGCACGCCACGCGGAGGTGCAGCACCGGGACGAGGCCCGCCGGGGGCGGGGTCCGCAGGGTGCGCCAGGGGCCCGCCTCCACGCCGCAGGCCAGGCCGCGCACCGCGTAGCGCGTGGCCGGCGCGAGGTCCGCCAGGCGGACCCGATGGCGGGTGCGGAGGACCGCGTCCCCCTCGAAGCGGAGGCGTCCCGCCTCCGGGTCCAGGAGCATGGCGGCCCCCTCGGCGCCGAAGCGGCGGGGGTCGGGGGGGCCTGCCCGGCAGGGGATCGCCTCCGCGGCCGCGAGGGCGGGCTCGCCGCTCCCGAACTCCAGGACCGCCTCGTCCGCGGCCACGCTCGTGACGCGCGGTGGCCCGCCGGGGGTCCAGGCGGCCAGGCCGAAGGGCTCCGGTGCGAAGCCCCGGAGCGGCCCCCCGCCCGGGGCCTCGGCGCGAAGGTGGAAGCCCCACCCCCCGACCTCGTCGCCCACCTTGACGATGATGAGGTTGCGACCCGGGTGCAGGGCGAGAGCCACCCGGTCCTGGGCCGGGGCCGAGGGGCGGCGGACGTCGGCCCCGTGGACCCGTGCGCCATCATGGAAGACCTCCAGGGCGTCGTCGCTCCCCAGCCGGAGCACCGCCGGGGTCTCGCCCTCGCAGCGCCAGACCGTGGCCACGTAGGCCACCGCGTGGTCGGCGGGGCCCAGGAGGGCGTCCAGGTCCGCGTAGCCGTCGCCCTCCAGGACCGCGGCGTCGAAGGGCCGCCAGCCCACCTCGCCCCCACCGGCCGGGTAACGGGCCCAGGGGTCCAGCGGGCCCGACTCGGGCCCCAGGGCCTGGCCGTAGCCGGCCCCCTCCGCCGGGAAGGGGCCGCAGGCGATCCAGCCCCGGTCCAGATCCATGCCCGCCTCCAGGAGCGGCTCCCCTCCGACGCCCCGGGCCTCCAGGGTCAGGGGCAAGACGCCCTCCGGGACAGGGAGCGGCGCGAGGGTGGCCACCTCGTCCCCGGGAGGCAGGGCCACGGGGGTCCAGGGGGCCGCGGCGTCCCCGCGACGAAGACGCATCTGCAGCCGGGTCCCCGCGGGGCCGGAGACACGGACCTGGAGGCCTCCGGGGCCGGAACCCACGGGCCGGAAGGAGAGGGCCGCGGTCTCGGCGCCGACCGGGGCCGCCGCCGCGGGGGCGAGGGCCAGGACGAGGGCCAGGGTCAGAGGCGCGCCGTTCAAGAGGGCTCCTGCCAGGGGAGCCGGTCCAGGTCCACGTTGCCCCCCGAGATGATCACGCCCACGCGCAGGCCGCGGGCGGAGGGCGTCCCCTCCAGGATGGCGGCCACCGGGACGGCGGAGGAGGGCTCCACCAGGAGCTTGGTGCGCTCCCAGAGGCCGCGCATGGCCGCGATGATGGAGGGCTCCTCGACGGCGACGATGGCCTCCACGTGGCGGCGGATGAGGCGGTAGGTGCGCTCGCACAGGGCAGTACGAAGGCCGTCGGCCACGGTGTGGGTCTCCCGGGCGCCCAGGATGCGGCCCACCTCGAGCGAGCGGCGCGCGTCGTCTGCCGCCGCGGGCTCCACGCCCACGACCCGGATGCGCGCGGGGCCGGCGGCGACGGCCAGCGCCGTGCCCGAGAGGAGACCCCCGCCGCCCACGGGGGCGAGGACGAGGTCCAGGTCCGGGACCTCCTGGATCAGCTCCAGGGCCGCCGTGCCCTGTCCGGCGATGACCCGGTCGTCGTCGTAGGGGTGGATGGGGACGGCGCCCGTCTCCGCCAGGACGCGGGCCAGGCCCGCCTCGCGGGCCGCCAGGCCGCCCTCGCACTCCACCACCCTCGCCCCGTAGCCCGCCACCGCGCGGCGCTTCACGGCGGGGGCGCCCCGGGGCATGACCACGGTGGCCGGGACGCCGCGCCGTCGGGCGGCCAGGGCCAGGGCCGCCGCGTGGTTGCCCGAGGAGTGGGTCGCGACCCCGCGGCGGGCCTCCGCCTCGCTCAGGGACCCGACCGCGTTCACGGCCCCCCGGAACTTGAACGAGCCCGTCCTCTGGAGGTTTTCGCACTTGAGGAAGACGGTGGCGCCGGTGGCGGCGTCGAGCCAGGCCGAGCCGAGGACCGGCGTGCGGTGGGCGCGCCCGCGGATGCGCGTCGCGGCCTCCAGGACCGCCTCGAGGCCCAGTGCCCCCGCGGCGGCGGCGCACGGCTCGACTCCGGCCATGGGGGGATTCTAGCGTCGCCCCCGCACCCCCGCGAGGGGACCTCGAGGGTGAGACCGGGCCCCGATGGCCGCCGCCCCCGAGACCGTCTCTCGCTCCAGGGTCGCTACCGCGCGCGCCGCGAGGGCCGTGCGCCGCCCGCGAGCCCGTGAACCCCTCCGGGGGCTCGTTCATGCGCCTCTACGGGCGACCACGAGCGCGACGCCCTGGGTACGGCCGTAGCGATTGGAATGAGAGTCCACCGGCGCAAGCGTGGCAGGGTCCACCGGCAGCCACTGCCGCGGTCCCGAGGCGACGTAGTAGGCCTGTTCCAGGATGTCCATGCCCCGCAGGAGGGCCTGAAGGGTGGAGGCATCATAGACGCGCTGGTCCGGGTTCTGGCCCTCGAGGCCATAGGGCACCGTGAGGATCAGACGTCCCCCGGGTTTGAGGACGCGGCGGAAGTGTTCCACGGCCAGGCGGTCGCCGTGGGGGAAGGGGGCGGCCCCGTAGGCGGCAAGGCCGCAATGTTCGACGCTCGAGATGGCCGAGACCAGGTCGAAGGAATCCCCTGGCAACGCCATGTCCATGAAGTTCCCCTGCAGCGACCGCAGGCAGGGGTGTTCGAACCCGTAGGGCCGGAGGTCCACCCCGGTGACCTGGTAGCCCGCACTGGCCAGCTCCAGGGCCAGGGGGCTGTCGGTGCAGCCGAACTCCAGGATGGACGCCCCCGGCGGCAGCTTCAGACGGGACCAGAAGAACGGGATCTCGATGATCCGCTCCGTGACGACGGGCGCCATCC
Organism: Planctomycetota bacterium; assembly: GCA_016209495.1. Lineage (GTDB taxonomy): Bacteria > Planctomycetota > JACQVX01 > JACQVX01 > JACQVX01 > JACQVX01. The sequence goes on along the minus strand of JACQVX010000075.1, from coordinate 14,006 downwards.
ACTGCATCTTGAGGCGGAGGTATGGAATGCTCCAGACTGCCCGCCTCCAGAAGGGAGAGAGCCGGTCCAGCGGCATGTGCTGGACCGGGCCCATCATGGGGCTCAGGTAGCAGGGATGGCGGCGGCTGGGAGGCGAAGGGATCGAGTGGTCACTCACGACGAGCATTCCCCCCCCGGCGTCACCACGAGCATTCCCCCCGGGGGGGCGACCGATAGGTCGTTGCGTCTTCTACCTCGTCTTCTTCCTCGTGGCAATGGGTCGGGTCGTGGCCCGGGGCGCCGTTCCACCGCGCGCCCCGCTTCCAGTTGACCCGGACCGTCCCGGGGTGCAGGATAGCCCGCCCCGCGCGGAGGACACGACCGGCGGAGGACCCCATGGAGATCCGCCTGCACCTTGGGCGCTACCGCTCGCGCTGAGGGGGGCCCCCCCGGTGACCCCACCACCCTCGCCGCATCGACGACGGCGGCGCGTCTGGAGCGCTGGAGGCGCGGCCTCCTCGACCTCTCGCTCCGCAACCGGCTGCTGAACTTCAGGGACTCGCGCAGGTCCATCCCCGTCGTCTGCCCCGACCTGGCGGGCCTGGAGGACGCCCTGGCCAGCGGCGAGGAGTTCCGCCTGGGGCCTTGCTCGGAGGCCAGGCCCCCGGCCGGGAGCCTGGCGACGCCCCTGGAGGCCGACGCGCTGGACCGCCGGCTCCTGGAGATCCACCGTGCCGCGAGGCTGGGCCTCGAGGAGGGCGGGGCGAACACCCTCTACCTGGCCCTGGGCCTCCTCCGCTGGTTCGAGGCCCCGTCGAGCGTGGAGCCACGGGACGCCCCGCTCGTCCTCCTGCCCCTGGACCTCCAGCGGCCCTCGGTGGGCCAGGGCTTCCGGCTCCGCCTGGCCGACGACGAGGCCCGGGTCAACACGACCCTCCTGAAGAAGCTGGAGGCCGACTTCGGCATCCGCGTGGAGGGACTCGAGACCCTGCCCCAGGACGCCTCGGGCCTGGACGTGCCGCTCATCTTCGACCGGTTCCGCGAGGCGACGCGGGGCCAGGCGCGCTGGGAGCTCCGGGAGGACGCCCACATCGGGGTCTTCTCCTTCACCAAGTATCTCATGTGGCTCGACCTGGAGGCGCGTGGCGCCTCCCTCGAAGAGAACGCCGTGGTCCGCCACCTCCTGGAGACGCCCACGGCGTGTTTCGACCCCGGCGGCCCCTTCCCGGCCGAGGAGCGTCTGGACGTGGAGGCGCCCCCGGGGGAGACCTTCTGCCCCCTGGACGCCGACGCCTCCCAGCTCGCGGCGGTGCTGGCCGGTGCCCGGGGGAGGACCTTCGTCCTGGAGGGCCCGCCGGGCACCGGGAAGAGCCAGACCATCACGAACCTCATCGCCCAGACCCTGGCCCAGGGGCGGACGGTGCTCTTCGTCTCGGAGAAGATGGTCGCGCTCCAGGTGGTTCACGACCGCCTCCGCCGCGTGGGTCTGGACCCCTTCTGCCTGGAGCTGCACTCCAGCAAGGCGAACAAGCGCGCGGTCCTCGCGGAGCTGGAGCGTGGCTGGACCGCCGCGCGGGTCGTGGAACCCGCGGCCTGGGCCGAGCAGGCCCGGGAGCTCGAGGCCGCCCGCGGGGAACTGAACCGGACCGTGGAGGCCCTGCACCGGGTGCGGGACCTGGGGGAGAGCGTCTTCCAGGTCACCTCGCGCCTGGTGGGCCTACGCGGGGCGCCCAGGGTCGCGCTCGCCGCCGGGGGACTGGACCGCGCGCGCCTGGCCCGCTGGCGGGAGGCCGCCGACCGGCTCTCGGGCGCGGCTCGGTCCTGCGGGGGTGTGGAGGCCCACCCCTGGAGGGCCGTGGGTAGGCCCGACTGGACGCCGGCCCTGGGGCGGGAGGTGGAGTCGCTCCTCGAGGGGCTCGACCATTCCGCGACGGCCCTGGAGGCGGCCCTGGCCGCGGGCGCGGCGGACCTGGGCTGGCCGGCGCCCCGCGACTCGGCGGCCGACCTGGAGGGACTCCGGGAGGTCTCGGCCCTCGTCCTGGGGTCGCCCGGGCCGGGGCGAGCCCTCCTCGTCGAGCCCGAGGTGGGTCCCCTGGAGGCCGAGGTGGCGGCCTGGGCCGAGCGCGACCGGCGGGCGGGGCGGTTCTTCCTCTGGCGCTGGCTCGTCCTGGGGCGGGGCTATCTGGAGGCCGTCGCCCCCCGGGCGAGGGAGCTCCTGGGCCGGCACTGGCGGGGCCGGGAGACCGACTGGCGGACGGTCGAGACCTGTCTGGCGTGGGCGCGGCGGCTCCGCGCCCTGGCGGTCCAGGCCGCGGGGGACGAGGCGGGGGCGGCCGCCGCGCTCCGGGAGCGGTGGGGCCACCTGGCCGCCGAGGGCGGGCCTTCGGGTGGGCGGGTCCGGGCCCTCTCGGCGGCGCTGGAGGCCCACGCCTCGGCGCGCCTGGCCCTGGAGGCGGCGCTCGCGATGGACCCGGCCGCAGCCTGGGGGGCCGCGGGAGCCCCGGGGGCGCCGGCGCGCACGCGGGAGGCCGTGGCCCGCTGGAGGGCGGCGGAGGGGGCGCTCCGGGACTGGTGCGCCCTGGCGCGGGAACGACGGACGTGCGCCGGGGAGGGCCTCTCGCCGCTGGTCGTCGGCCACGCCGGGGGCGAGGTGCCCACCGAGGGGATCCGGGACGCCCTGGAGCGTTCCGCCCTCGAGGCGTGGCTCGAGGCCGAGATGGCCCGTGACCCGCCCCTGGCCGAGTTCCGCGGGGTGGAGCAGGAACGGAGGATAGAGCGCTTCCGCGCCCTGGACGAGGAGCTCATCCGGCTCGCCGGCCAGGCGGTGCAGGCCAGGCTCCACGAGCGCTTGCCCGGGAGGTTGGCCGGCGCCGCCGTCGAGTCCGAGGTGGGGATCCTGGAACGGGAGCTCCGGAAGAAGACCCGGCACAAGGCCCTCCGCCGGCTCTTCCAGGAGATCCCGAACCTCCTGCCCCGTCTCCGGCCCTGCCTCCTCATGAGTCCGCTCTCCGTGGCCCAGTACCTGGCCCCCGCGTTCCCGCCCTACGACCTCGTGGTCTTCGACGAGGCCTCCCAGATCCCGGTGTGGGACGCCGTGGGGGCCATCGCCCGCGGCCGCAGCCTCGTGGTGGTCGGAGACTCGAGGCAGATGCCTCCCACCACCTTCTTCCAGCGCTCGGAGGACGAGACCCCCCCCGAGGAGGAAGAGGTCGAGGAACTGGAGAGCATCCTGGACGAGTGCGTGGCGGCGCGGCTTCCGACCCTGGACCTGAAGTGGCACTATCGCAGCCGCCACGAGGGCCTCATCGCCTTCAGCAACCGCCACTACTACGAGAACCGCCTCCTGACCTTCCCCGGCGCCGCGGAGGAGGCGGAGGGCCTCGGGGTGCGGCGGGTGGCCGTGGAGGCCGGGGTCTACGACCGCGGCCGCTCCAAGACGAACCGGGCCGAGGCGGAGGCGGTAGTGGAGGCCCTGGTCGGGCGACTTCGCTCCGCGGGTCCGGGCGAGGCCTCGGTGGGGGTCGTGACGTTCAGCAGCCCCCAGCAGACCCTGATCGAGGACCTGCTGGAGCGCGCGCGCCAGGAGGAACCGGAGCTGGACCGCCACTTCACCGGCGCGGTGGGCGAGCCCGTCTTCGTCAAGAACCTGGAGAACGTCCAGGGGGACGAGCGGGACGCGATCCTCCTCTCCGTCTGTTACGGCCCGGACGAGGCCGGGGTGGTGCACATGCACTTCGGCCCGCTCAACCGCGCCGGGGGGGAGAGGCGGCTCAACGTGGCCATCACCCGCGCGCGCCGCGAGCTGGTGGTCTACTCGACCCTCGGCGCCGACCAGGTCGACACCTCCCGCACCGCCGCGGTGGGGGTGGCCCACCTGAAGACCTTCCTGGACTACGCCCAGCGCGGGAGGGCCGCCCTGGCGGAGGCGGCGAGGGTGGACGCGGGCGCGGCGGCCGAGTCCCCCTTCGAGGTCGAGGTGGGGCGGGCCCTCGAGGCGAAGGGGTGGACCGTGAGGCGGCAGGTGGGCTGCTCGGGCTACCGGCTGGACCTGGCGGTGGTACACCCGCGGCGGCCCGGGGCCTTCGTCCTGGGAATCGAGTGCGACGGGGCTACCTACCACCGGGCCCGCACGGCCCGCGACCGGGACCGGCTGCGCCAGGCGGTCCTCCGGGGCCTGGGCTGGCGGTTGCACCGCATCTGGTCCACCGACTGGTGGCTGGACCCGCGCCGCGAGCTGGAGCGCGCGGAGGCGGCGATCCAGGGGGCGCTGGCCGCCGACGAGGCCGGCCCGACGAGTGCGGGGCGAGGGTCCACCCACGCGGCCACGCCCGCGGCAACGCCCACGCCCACGCCCGCGGCCACGCCCGCGGCCACGCCCACGCCCACGCCGACGCCCGCGGCCACGCCCACGCCCACGCCCACGCCCGCGGCCACGCCCACGCCCACGCCCACGGCGATCCTGGGCGCGGTTCCCTACCGGGCGTTCCGCGGCCCGGCGCGAGCCGAGGGGTCTCCCGAGGACTTCCTGGGGTCGACGAGCCTTCCCCGGCAGGTCCGGCTCCTGGGGGAGATCCTGGAGGCGGAGGCCCCCCTGAGCCTGGACCTGGCGGCGCGCCGCCTGGCGGCCTGCTGGGGCGTGGGGCGGGTCACGGCCCGGATCCGGGAGCGCCTGGGCGAGGTGATCCAGGCCATGCCGGCCGCGCGGCGGCCCTCCACGCGGGGCGAGTTCCTCTGGAACCCCGGCCGGGGGCCGGAGGAGTACCGGGCCTTCCGCGTGCCGGGCGCCGGGGATCCCGACGGGGCGCGCCGCGCGGAGGACATCCCCCCGGAGGAGGTGGCGAACGCGGCGAGGGCGATCCTCGCCCAGCAGGTGGCCATGCCTCCCGAGGCCCTGGCCCGCGAGGCGGCCCGGGTCCTGGGCTTCGACCGGACGGGGAAGGGCGTCCGCGACCGGATGGAGGAGGGGATCCGGCTGCTGGCGTCGCGCCGCTCGCCGTGAGGACTACGGCCCGGGGGCCGGCTGGCCGGGTTGCTGGGCGCGCCACCGGGCGGCCTCCTCCACGATCACCAGGGTGGCGTCCGCCAGCTCCTGCTCCCCGTACGGGTCGTCCGGGGGCGGGGTGTGGACGAAGCCCGTGGGGATGGGGGACGGTCCCAGCGAGTAGGTGTGGACGAGCCAGTAGAAGATGTAGTTGCAGAGGAAGCCCTGGGCGCTGGGGGAGAGCCACCCGCTGTAGCCCTTCCGCTGGAGGGCGCCGAGCATCTCCGTGGTGGGGAGTCGGGAGTCGAACGTGTACGGCGCGCCCGCGACGACCGGCTGCCCCAGGCGCTCCTCCCCGTCCTCGTCGCGCTGGGAGGAGTCGACGAGGTTCGTCGCCCGGGTCTCGATGGCCAGGCCGCCCCGGTCCCCCATGCCCAGGCCGATCACCATGGCCGGGTGCAGCTCGCCCACCGCGCGCGCCATCTCGGGGCCGACCCGTCTGTAGGAGACGGGCATCAGGCGCGCGACCACGCGATAGCCGTGGAGAAGTCGGCCGTCCAGGGCGGAGGCGGCCTCCCAGGACGAGTTCCGGGCGTGGTAGGCGAAGGGCCCGAAGCCGGTGACGAGGATGACCGGCGTCGCCCCGGGGCCGCGGGGCAGGGCCGCCGTCGCCGGCGCGGGGCCGCCCGGGAGGCCGGCCTTGAGGCCGTCGAGGATCTCGCTGTCGGCCAGGGTCCGGCCGCGGGCATCCCGGCCGCCCGCGATGAGGAGCCGGGTGCCGCCCGCGAGGGCGGTGACCGTGTGGCCGGAGCGCGGGGCGATGAGCTGCCAGGTCCTGGTGGTGTGGGTCGTCGAGGCGCCGGGGAGGGCCACGTCCACCGCGGCCTGGGCGGCGCCACCGGCCAGACCGCCCACGAGGGCAAGGGCGCCCCCGGCCATCTCGGCCGCGCGGGCCTCCGAGCGGGCCGTGGAAAGTCGCCACGCCGCTCGCCCCCAGGTCGAGGAGCCGGCGTCATGGACCTCGGCGCCGTCCAGTCCCTGGCCGGCCTGGTCCACCCCGCCGGCGACCACCACCTGGCCCTGGACCCACCCGAGCGACATCCGGGCCCGGGGCGTGGCCAGGTCGGCGACCGGCTGGGCCTGGCCGGCGCCCAGGTCCACCACCTCCACGCCCGCGAGCCGGGTGCGGGCCGTGTCGCGATAGCCGCCCACCATCAAGATGCGTCCGGGGGAGAGTTCGACGGCCGCCCCGTCGATGTGGGCCTCGAGGGTGGAGAAGGGAAGGGTCCGAAGCTGGAGGAGGGCGGCGTCGAGGACCTCGATGGAGACGAGCGCGGTGGCGCCCTGGCCGGCCGTGCGCGTCCAGCCGCCCAGAAAGGCGACGACCGGGCGTCCCCCCAGGGTGCTCGCCAGCGCCAGGTGACCCGAACGCGGCTGGGCCAGGGGCGGTCCAGGCCTCGCCGCGCCCGCACCCGTATCGAATATCGCGGTGCGGTCGTGGAGGGTCTGGCCCGCGGCGTCGATCTGTCCCCCCGCGATCAGGACCTCCCAGGGCGAGAGGGCCGTGGCCGTGTGGGCGAGGCTGGGCTGGGACAGGGCACCCGCCGCGTGGAAGGACCCTCCGCGGTAGACCTCCAGGGCGGCCAGGGCCGCCCCGTTCGAGTCCAGGCCGCCGGCCAGGACGATGACGTCGCCCGGCAGGGCCGTCGCCGTGTGCTGGGAGCGGGCCGTCGTCATGCTGGCCCCCGCGGACAGCGGTCCGGGGTCCTTGCAGCCAGCCACGAGGGAGAGGCCAGCCCCCAGGAGGGTGGCGGTCCACGAACGACGCCGGCATGCCCATGATCCCATGCGAGTCCCTCGACGAGCAGCGCCTCTCACCCAGCGCGAGGGCCGCGTGAACAACAAATGCGGCACCATGGCCCCACGGTCGGCCGACGGCGGGACATCTCGTATCTCGGGCGGCGTTAGGATCGCGCGGAATGGTGGCTCACCGCGTTCACGCGTGCATGGTGTCCGGACCACGACCGTGAACGACCGCGTCTGGAGGCAGTATACTCACGTCACCCGTGCCGGGGTGGCGGAATGGCAGACGCGGCGGATTCAAAATCCGCAGTCCGCAAGGGCGTGGGGGTTCGAGTCCCCCCCTCGGCATCAAGGAGAACGCGGCGGTGGGTGGGCGATGAGGACCACGCCGCGGCGGTGACCTGCCTGTCCGACCGCGGACGCAACGTGGGCGTGTCTCCCTCGTGGCCGTGGGTGGAATCGCGCGGAAGGGCGCCTCGTTCACCGACGAGTTTGCCAGCCAGCGCACCTCCATCCGCGTCGACGGGGGTCGGGTAGGCGCCCGTGGCTCGGCCCAGGCCTGCGCACCACGCCCCCGCCCACGCCCACGCCCACGCCCACCGTCGCACCTGGCCCTTGGGCCTGGAAAGCCCCCGGACGCGGGTGATAGAATCCGCGCTCGCGGAGGACGCGGCTACGAGGGGGTAGGGATGGCCGTGAGGATCCGGCTGGGCGTCAATGTGGACCACGTGGCCACGGTGCGGCAGGCCCGGCGCACCGTCGAGCCGGACCCGGTGGTGGCCGCCGCCCTGGCCGAACTGGCGGGGGCGGACGCCATCACCGTCCACCTCCGGGAGGACCGGCGCCACGTCCAGGACCGGGACGTCCGCCTCCTCCGCCAGACGGTGCGCACCGCCCTCAACCTGGAACTGGCCCGGGACCCGGGGGTCCTGGCCGTGGCCCGACAGCTCAGGCCGGAGCAGGTCACCTTCGTCCCCGAGCGCCGCGAGGAGGTCACCACCGAGGGTGGCCTGGACGTGACCGCCGACGAGCAGGGGCTCTCGGCGGTCCTCGGTCCGTTCCGGGAGCTGGGGGTGCGGAGCGCCCTCTTCATCGACCCGGCGAGCGCCCAGGTGCGCGCGGCGCGGCGCGTCGGCGCCGATGCGGTGGAGCTGCACACGGGGGCCTACGCCAACGCCCGGGGCCGCGACGAGGCGGCCCGCCGCCTCGAGGACCTGCGCGCCGCGGCACGCCTGGCCCACGAGGAGGGCCTGGCGGTCCACGCGGGCCACGGCCTGGATTACTGGAACATCCACGCGGTGCGCGACCTCCCCGCCCTGGAGGAGGTGCACATCGGCCACGCCATCGTCGCCCGGGCGGTCCTGGTGGGGATGGAGCGCGCGGTGCGGGAGATGAGGGCCCTGCTGTGAAGCGACGGGCTCCCCGCGGGGAGGCCGGCCTGGACTGGGGGCGTGCCTTCACGGCCCTCGTCACGCCCTTCCGGGGCGAGGTGGTGGACCACGACCGCCTCGCGGCCCTGGTGGACCGCCAGGTGGAGGCGGGGATCGGCGGCCTGGTCCCCTGCGGGACGACAGGCGAGAGCCCCACCCTGAGCCACGAGGAGCACCGCGCGGTCATCCACACCGTGGTGGAGGCCGCCCGGGGCAGGGTCCCGGTGGTGGCCGGGGCCGGGTCCAACTCGACCCGTGAGGCGGTGGAGCTCGTCCGCTTCTCCGCCGGGGCGGGCTCGGATGGGGTCCTGGTCATCACGCCCTACTACAACAAGCCCACCCAGGAGGGACTCTACCGCCACTTCGTCGCGGTGGCGGAGACCGCGGGCCGGCTGCCCGTGGTCCTCTACAACGTCCCGGGGAGGACCGGGGTGAACCTCCTGCCGGCGACGGTGGCCCGTATCCGCGCGGCCGCCGCCAACGTCGAGGCCATCAAGGAGGCCTCGGGGAACCTGGACCAGGCCTCGGAGATCCTCGCTCGCACGGACGTGGAGGTCCTGTCGGGGGACGACTCGCTCACGCTCCCCCTCCTGGCGGTGGGGGCGAGCGGGGTCATCTCGGTGGCCTCGAACGTGGTTCCCGACGAGGTGGAGCAGCTCGTGCGCGCGTGGCACGAGGGTGACCCGGCCCGGGCCCGCCAGGCCCACCACCGTCTCTTTCCCCTGTTCCGGGCCCTGTTCCTGGAGACCAACCCCATCCCCGTGAAGTGGGCCATGGCCCACCTGGGGTGGATCGAGGAGGGAGTCCGGCTGCCCCTCGCGCCGCCGTCCAGGGAGACGGCCGACCGGGTGGCGGAGGCCCTCTCCGGCCTGGGGCTGGCCGCGGTGCCCCCCCATGCGACGACGCTCACGGCCCGACCGGAGCGAGGGCCGTGATCAAGGCCACGCTGACCGTCGTGCGCGGCCCCAATCGGGGGGCCCGCTACACCCTCGAGGGAGAGGGGGCCAGGGTGCTCGGCCGCGAGCAGAACTGCGCCATCCGCATCGTCGACCGGGGCCTCTCCCGGCAGCACCTCAAGCTGGAGCGGGTCGGCGGGCAATTCGTAGTGACGGACCTCCAGTCCTCCAACGGGACCTTCGTCAATGGCAAGCAGGTGCAGGAGCACACCCTGCGAGACGGGGACGTCATCACCGTGGGCGAGACGGAGCTGGCCTTCTCCGTCCGGGAGGGGGAGAAGGACTCGGCCCTGGTGGACCTGGTCTCGGACCTCTTCGACGCGACCACCACCCAGGTGAAACGGCGCTTCGCCGGCGCCGCCGAGACCGGGATCCTCCGGCCCGCTGGCGAGGGGGAGGACCAGGCGGATGCCTACCGGAAGGCGCACGAACGCCTGAAGGTCCTCTACGAGGTGGGCAACGTCATCAATGCCGAGGGGGACCTGGACCACCTCTTCAACCTCGTCATCGACGCCATCCTCAAGGTGACGCGGGCGGAGCGCGGCTTCATCGTCATGAAGGAGGGCTCGTCCTACAGGCCCGTGGTCCGGCGGGTCCCGGGCGGCGGCAAGGGGCGCAGCTCCATCTCCAACACCATCCTCAAGGAGTCCCTCGAGAACGGCCTCTCGGTCCTCAGCGTCGACGCCATGAACGACGACCGTTTCAAGTCCGGCGAGAGCGTCATCACGGGGCGGGTGGGCAGCGTCATGTGCGTCCCGGTGGAATTCCACGACAAGGTCCTCGGGGCGATCTACGTGGACTCCTCCCTGCGCCGGGCCGCCTTCACCGAGGAGGAGCTGGAGCTCATGACCGCGGTGGGCAAGGAGGCCGGCGGGGCGATCCACCGGGCCCAGCTCGTCCGCGACCGGGACGAGCTCTTCCTGGGCTGCGTGAAGGCCCTGGTGACGGCCATCGACGCCAAGGACGCCTATACCCACGGACACTCGGAGCGGGTCGCCTACTACTCGGTGCAGCTCGCCGAGGCCATGGAGCTGCCGGCGCCGGAGGTGGAGAAGGTGCGGCTCTCGGCCCTGCTCCACGACATCGGCAAGATCGGCGTGCCCGAGCGCATCCTCAACAAGCCCGGGCGGCTCACGGAGCAGGAGTACAAGGTCATCATGCGGCACCCGTGCATCGGTGCCGAGATGCTCGCGCACATCCGGAACATCGAAGGGATCATCGGGGGGGTGAAGCATCACCACGAGAAGTGGGACGGGACCGGCTTCCCCGACGGCCTGGCGGGGGAGGGCATCCCCCTCATCGCCCGCGTGGTGGCGGTGGCGGACGCCTTCGACGCCATGACCTCCCACCGCTCCTACCGCCGCGGCCTCCCCATGGAGCTGGTCCTGGAGGAGTTCAAGCGTTACGCCGGGAGGCAGTTCGACGCCCGCTGCGCCGGGGTCCTCGTCGAGCTGGCCAGCACCGGCCGCTTCAAGATGCACGAGAGCGCCTCGGTGGACCTCTTCGATCGGGGCCAGATCCCCGCCTCCTGACCCACCCTGCGTCGAGGCAACCGGCTCCTGTCACTCCTGCTCCTCGTGGCGGCGGCCGGCCCCGCGGCGGCACAGACCGCGCCGCCGTGGGCTCAGGGCGACGCCCCGCCGGTCCAGTTCACCGGCCGCGGCAAGGCGTCCATCGGGAGAACCCGGGCGGTCCTCACCGACGACGTGGCCGTGCGCCAGGGGGACCTGGAGCTCCTGGCCGACGGCGTGGTCATCTGGCTCGCGGAGGTGGAGGGCCGGCGCACGGCGCGGGCCCTATACGCCGAGGGGCTGGTGCAGCTCTCCCTGGGGGGGGGCGCGTTCGTGGGCGACCGGGCCCTCGTGGACATCGAGGCGGGGCGGGCGACCCTCCTGGACGGCCGCCTGGTCGCGGCCGGGGGCGGCGCCGCGGGGGTGGACAAGCCGCTCCACGTCACGGCGGCCCGCATCGAGGTCCGCTTCCACCCGGAGCGGGGCGAGGGGGGGGCCACGCGCTACGTCCTGGACGAGGCGGTGGCCACGGAGGCCTCCGCCACCACCTGCGAGTTCGGGGAGCCGCACTACGCCTTCCAGGCGGGCAGGCTGCGGCTGGTCCAGGGCCCGGAGGGCCGGGACCTGAGCGTGGAGGACGCCGCCCTCGCCGTGGGGGGGCTCCCCCCGGTGCCCCTCCCGGGCCTGGGCGCGGACGTGGACCTGCTCCGGCGCTTCCCCAGGTTGAGGGCCGGGCGCTCCTCCAAGTTCGGCCGCTTCGTGCGGAGCCGCTGGGAGCTGCTGGACCTCCGGGGCCTGGACCTGCGCGGAGACGCGGACTACCTGGAGACCCGCGGGACGGGATACGGCCTGGAGCCCCGCTGGCGCGGCGAGGCCTGGGGGGAGCCCTACCATGGGCGGGTGGAGTCCTGGTGGATCAAGGACCGGAACCCGGACCGCGTGGAGTTCGAGGACCGGAACCGGAGGCGAGGCCGTTCCCGGGCATGGCACCGGCAGGAGCTGCCCGGGGGGTGGTTCCTCTCGGGGGACTTCGCCCAGGCCCGGGACCAGGGCTTCCTGCCGGAGTACTTCAAGGACGAGGTCCGGACGGAGAAGCGCCTGGACACCGACGTCCACCTGGCGGGGGCCTGGGACAACCGGGCCTTGATGGGCACCGCCCTCTTCCGTCGGCAGCGCTGGGACGACCTGACGGAGCGCATCCCCCGGGTGCGGGCGGCCTGGGTCAGCGAACCCGTGGCGGAGGTGCCCCTGGCCGGCCGCGAGCTTCAGCTCAGTTCCGACTGGTCCGTGGAGCAGCTGCGGCGGGCCTTCAACAAGAGGAACCCGACGCTGCCCCCGGACCGTCGCGAGTGGCGCTTCGACGCGGTGGAGCGGGCGGAGCTGCCCCTGGGAGGCCGCAAGCTCCGGGTGAGCCCCTTCCTCGAGGGGCGCTTCACGGCCTTCCAGGAGACCGAGCGGAACGACGACTCCATCGAGCGCACGGCCCTGTCCACCGGGGTACGGGCGGACACGCGGTTCTGGCGCGTCCTGGGGGTGCGGAGCGGCCCCTTCGCCTTCGACTCCCTCCGGCACCTGGTGTCGCCGTCGGTGGGTTGGACGGAGGTCTTCCGCGAGCAGGTGCCCAGCTCCATCCTCATCCCGGTGGACGAGGTGGACACGGTCTCGCGCCTCCAGGTGGTGGAGGCCTCGCTGCGCAACCGCCTCCAGGCGCGCCAGGGGGACGCGGTGAGGGAGTTCCTGGACTGGGAGGTGGACGTGCGCCACTTCCCCGAGCCCCACAGGGACCAGAAGGGCCGGGCGTGGTCGAACCTCGAGAGCGACCTCCGGTGGTGGCCCCTGGCCACCGTCTCGGGCTGGAGCCGGGCCGAGTTCAGCACGCGCCGCGCGCGCTTCGAGACGGCGGGCGTGGGGGGGGCCATGGCGACGGGCGGCCTGACCCTGGGCCTCTCCAACTCGTACTCGGAGGGGGCCTACTCCACCACGGGGGCCTCGGTCCAGGGGGCCCTGGGGACGAGGTGGAGCGCCGAGGCCACGGCGAGCTATGATTTCCGGGACGACGAGTTCCGCCAGCAGGGGGTCCTTCTCCAGAGGCGGTTCCACCGCTGGTTCCTGCACCTGGAGTTCGGCCACGACGTGGGGGCGCGGACCTCCGAGGCGTCCTTCCAGCTGGGGCTGGTGGACCTGCTCTCGGAGCGGGAGCGTTCGAAGCTGCGGATCCGGTGAGGAGGGACGTCATGACCACCGCCGTCTACCCCGGGACCTTCGACCCGCCCACCCGCGGCCACCTGGACCTGATGGTGCGGGGGGCGCGGCTCTTCGACCGCCTGGTGGTGGCGGTGGGGGGGAACAGCGCCAAGGACCCCATCTTCCGCTCCGACGAGCGCGTGGGGCTCCTGCGGGAGGCGACGGAGGGCCTGGCCAACGTGGAGGTGGAGTCCTTCGACGGGCTGATCGTGGACTACGTGCGGCGCAAGGGGGCGTCCGTGATCCTGCGGGGGATCCGCACCTTCTCCGACTTCGAATATGAGTTCGGGATGGCCCTGACGAACCGGGCCTACGCCCGCGACATCGAGACCGTCTTCGTCATGCCCAGCGAGGCCTACTCCTACACCTCCAGCCGCCTGATCAAGGAGATCGCCGCCCTGGGGGGCGACGTGGGGGCCTACGTGACCCCCACCGTGGCGCGGCGGCTGGCCGAGCGGCTCTCGGAGAGGGCCGCGGCGGCGGCGGGGGGCGAGGCGTGAGGCGGGAGGCCGTCCACACGGACCAGGCCCCGCCCGCCATCGGGCCGTACTCCCAGGCGATCAAGGTGGACGGCTGGGTCTGGTGCTCCGGCCAGATACCCTACGACGTGGAGGCCTCGGCCATGGTGCGCGGAGGCGCGGTCGAGCAGACGGAGCGGGTGCTGCGGAACCTGAAGGCGGTCCTCGAGGCGGCGGGCTGCACCCTGGACGACGTGGTCCGCACGACGGTCTACCTGGCGGACCTGGGGGACTTCGAGGCCATGAACGCCGTCTACGCGCGCTACTTCACCGGGACGCCTCCGGCCCGCGCGTGCATCCAGGCCGCACGGCTGCCCCGGGACGCCCTCGTCGAGATGGACTGTGTGGCGCGGCTCTAGGAGTCGTGGACCGCGACCTTTACAGGGTACGGGGCGGGTCCCGCCACGTGGCAGGGCCCGCCCCGTTCTGCGAGCGGGGGTGGCGGCCCCCGACCTGGCGCTAGCCCCCCCGCCGCCGGCGGAGCGCCACGGCGAGCAGGGCGAGGTAGGGCAGGAGCGACCCGAGGGCCTGCGGCGCCCCCGCAGCCCATACTCGCGCGAGATGGAGCGCGGCAAGTCCTGGGG
>JACQVX010000072.1 GCA_016209495.1 Planctomycetota bacterium | reverse complement strand
GGGCCGGGGGGTGCGCCACGGCCGGGGGCAGCGCCACGGGCCTGGCCTCGCAGGCGGCCAGGAGGGCCGCCAGGACGGCGGCCAGGGTCAGCGGCGGAAGGATTCGATGGCCAGCAGCCTTCCCGGACACAAGGTCCCCCTCTTCACGTCGCGGTGGCGAAGGACGCGCTCGGGGGGGATGCGGTACGCCCGGGTCAACCGGGCGATGAGGGCCCGGAGGGCGGCCTGCTGCCGCACGGTGGGCCGATCCACCTCGAAGTTCCCCACCAGGCAGATCCCTATCCCCTCCTCGTTGTAGCGCCGCACCCCCGCGTGGGCCCCCGCCTCCTGGGCACGCCAGCGCGTCCCCACCTGCACCTCCCCGTCCGGTGCCCCCTTGCCGTTGCCGATGACGAAGTGGTAGCCGAGGCCGTTCTCCCAGCCGCGCCTCCGGTGCTCGCGGTCGAACTGGGCCGCGTTGCCGCGGGCGGTGGCGCTGTGGTGGACGACGATGTAGCGCCAGGTCCTGGGGCGCGCCACCTCCACGGAGGCGGGCAGGACCACGCCGGGCGCTGCCGCCGGCGCGTGCACCGGCGCGGGGGCCAACGGGACCGGCTCGGCCTCGGTCCGGACGCCGGGGACGCCGGGGACGCCGGGGACCCCGGGGGCCGGCTCGACGCGGGTCGTGCCGGCGATGGGGGACCCCGCGGGCGAGTCCCGGCGAAGGGCCCGCGCCACGTCCAGGGCCGCCGTGTCCGGGAGCCAGAGGCCCCCGCCGCCGCGCAGCACGGGGCCGTCCAGGAGCAGCCAGCGATCGTCCAGGGCGACGCGGTCCATGCCCTCCCGGACGGTCACCCGGTGCCCCTTGCCCTCGAGGTGCACCATCGCCACGCCACCCAGGACGCGGGGCTCGATGGGCCTGAGGGCCGCGGCCAACGCGAAGGATTCCAGGGATTCGTAGCCGGGGCGCGGTCGCCGGGGCTCGCCCGAGACGCAACCCACCAGGGCCAGGGCGCACAGGGTCGCCAGCACGCGCGCGTGGGCGCGCGGTCCATGCCTCGATCTCATGCCCACCCCATCTCTATCGGACGCCGCGGGGTGTCCAGGACAGGGCGCGCAGGGTCAGGTATCGAGCTTCTTGAGGAGGCGGCGGAGGGCGGACTTGATCTCCTCCTTCTCCTCCTCGCTGCCATAGAAGAACTCGATCCCCAGGCCCTTCCCCTCCTCGACCCACTTCACCAGCCCCAGGGGATTGGCCCCGGCGGCAGGCTCCCCCACGGAGAACCGCAGGTCCGCCAGGGCCCCCTCCTCGACGGGCTCGCCCGTCTGGGCGAAGAGCCCGCCGGCGGAGATGTTCTTCATCTGGGCCTTGATCTCGCGGAGCTGCTCGCTGCGGGTGAAGAGGATCTTGATGTCCACCTCGCCG
Source organism: Planctomycetota bacterium (assembly GCA_016209495.1). Classification (GTDB taxonomy): domain Bacteria; phylum Planctomycetota; class JACQVX01; order JACQVX01; family JACQVX01; genus JACQVX01. The sequence goes on along the minus strand of JACQVX010000072.1, from coordinate 18,748 downwards.
GAGATCTCCACGCGCTCGTTCTCGCGGGGCTTCTTGCCGGGGCGGGACCGGTGCGGCTGGGGCATGGGGCAGTCTCCTCTGCTGGGGGCGCGGGAGTATAGGCGCGCCCCTGCCCGGCGGCAAGGCCCAAGGGCCCCCGAGGGAATTGACTGGTCCGGCCCGACCGCTACCATGGGGTCCTACCCCGCGGAGCCCTCCCATGCGAACCACCCTCCTCGCCCTTGCTTGCGCCATGGCCATGAGCGCCGCGGGTTGCCGTCTCACCTCCCAGGACGAATTCGGGTATTGCCGGTGCGGCCACCCCCACCTCCACAAGCCGGACCACCACCAGACCTCCCACGAGCACCCCGAATTCGACGCGCACTGATCCTCGGGGGGGCCGATGACGGCCCCCCCCGATGTCCCCCCCACATGGATCCGTCGCCCCACCGGCGCGGCGCGGCCCCCCGCTGGGTCCTGAGCTGGCCATGCGACCCGCGACCTCCGGCCGGCGGCGCCTCATCCTCGCCTACGGGCTAGCGGTCCTGCTTCCAGGCGCGGCCCTGGCGATCCTCTCCGTCCGCCACGTGGCCTCGGGGGACGTGTTGCTCCGGCAGGGGGCCTCGGATGCCCTGGCGGCCCAGGCCGAGGGCTTCGTGACCGAGGTGCACTCGCGCCTTGCCGCCGCCTGCGCCGGGGCCGAGGCCGACCTGGCGGCCGCGGGCCTGCCGGACGAGGAACAGGCCCTGGACGCCCTGGAGGCGCGCCACGGCGTCATGGCCGCCTCCTTCGAGATGGCCCCCGACGGGGAGATCCTGGCCCCTCGGCCTCCGGGCCCCTACGACCCCCGGCGCGCCGCGGCAGGCGACGCCACCGACTCCCAGGCCTGGCTCGATGCGCGGCCCGAGTCGGAGGAGGCCCTGCGCGCCACCTTGCGGCTCTTCGCCCCGCGCATGCAGCTCGAGGCGGAGCTTCTCGCGGCTCGCCGCCTGGAGGTCGAGGAGGCGGACCCCCTCTCGGCCGCCGCAGCCTACGACAGGGTCTCCCATAACGTCATCGACGCGGACTACGCGGCCCTGGCCCTCGTGGGCCTGGGGCGCTGCATGAGGACCCTAGGGGACCTGGAAGGTGCCGCCTCGGCGGACCGGAGGACCATCGCGCTGACCCGCGGGCGCGGGACGTCCCCACGCGAGATCCACCCGGCCATCCCCGCGGGGCTGAGCCTCGCACGGACGCTGGAGGCCATGGGCCGGTCCACCGAGGCCGTCGGCGCCCTCCTGGACCTCTACTCCCAGACGCTGGACGGGGACTACGGGCTGTCCCAGGGGACCTACGAGCAGCTCGCACGCGTCCTGCGGGCCTCCCTGGACCGCCTCCTCGCGGGGACCGACGCCGTCCTCGGGGACCTGCGGGGGCGCCGCGAGGCCCTGCGGGGCGTGGAGGCACGGAGGACTGCCCGGCTCGCCCTGACCGACTCCGAGGTCCTGAGGAGGGTGCGTCTCCTGGCTCGGGACCCGGGGCGGATGCCCATGGGCTTTCGCACCGTCTGGACCCAGGGCCCGGCGCCGGCGGTAGTCCGGATAGGACTCCGGCTCCCGCACGGCGGGTCGATCCTGGGCTACCTCGTGGACCTGGATTTCGTCGCGCGCGGGCTCGTCGCGCCCCTCGCCCAGGACTGGGCGGTCGACCGCCAGGTGGTGCTGGTGCTCCGGGACTCCACCGGAGAGACCTTGACCTCGGCAGGGCTCGAGGGTGGTCCTCGCCCCCTGCCCCCCGGGACCCCGGAGGCCACCCGCCGGATGGAGCCAGACCTGCCGTTCTGGACCGTGACCCTCACACCCGCGGACCCGTGGGCGCTGACACGCCAGCGGGAACAGCGGGCCCTCCTCCTGGCGGGCATGGTGGCGCTGTCCATGGCGGCCATCACCCTCGGCGGGGCCCTCACCCTGCGGGGTATCTCCCGGGAACTGGAGCTGGCGCGGATGAAAGGCGACTTCGTGGCGGCCGTGAGCCACGAGCTGAAGACCCCCCTCACCTCCATGCGCATGTACGCCGAGATGCTCGCCCTGGACCGCGTCCCGGACGAGGAGGGCCGGCGCCGCTACCACGGCCTGATCGCCTCCGAGTGCCAGCGGCTCTCCCGCATGGTGGAGAACGTCCTCGATTTCGCGCGCCTGGAGGAGGGGGCGGACCGGTTCCAGATGGTCCCGGGAGACCTGGAGCCTGAGGTGCGTCGGGCCGTGGAGTCCTTCCAGGGCCAGGCCTCCAGCCAGGGGTTCCGCCTCCTCCTCCGCGTGGAGGGCCAGATCCCCCCCTGCCGCTTCGATCGCCACTCCGTACGGCGCGTCGTGTCCAACCTCCTGGACAACGCGGTGAAGTACTCCGGCGAGGCCCGGGACGTGGAGGTCCTGCTCGCCCCCGCGGATGGGGGCGTGGCCCTGGAGGTCGCGGATCACGGCGTGGGGATACCCCTGGCCGAGCAGGCGCAGATCTTCCGCCGCTTCTACCGCGTCCGCGAAGGAGGCGCCTCCCAGGCGAGCGAGGCCACGGAATGGCCCCACGGCTCGGGGCTGGGCCTCGCCCTGGTGGAGGACGCGGTCCACGCCCACGGGGGCGAGGTGGGCGTGCGGAGCGCCCCCGGGGAGGGGAGCACGTTCCGGGTCTGGCTGCCCGCCTGGACTAGAAGGTCACGTTGAACCCCAGGCTCACCGACCCGGCCAGGCGCTGGGGGATCTCCTCGGTCTTCGCGGCGACTCCGGTGGCGGCGTTGGGCGCGTCCGTCTCCACCTCCTGGCGCTCCTTGCTCACGGCTCCGGCCGCCTCGATCTCGAGCTTCCAGATCCGGATCCCCAGGCCGCCGGTGTAGTTCAGCCCCTCGTCGGCCGGCTCCAGGTTCTCGTAGGCCCCGGCCCGCAGGGCCAGACCCAGCAGGAAATTCCTGAACACGACCAGCTCCGCGCCCCCGCCCACGACCCGGGACTCGTAGCCCGGCAGGGCGCTGGAGTCGTTGACGTGCAGGTCGTAATCCCCCGCGAGGGTGATCCGGTTGTGGGGCTGCCAGGCGACGCCCACGCGCTGCTGCGAGTTCACCTCGTAGTCCGCCTTGTCCGGGGCATTGGGCTTGAGCGGGTCCTTCTCGAACTGGAAGCGCACGGGGATCATGTTGCGGCCCACCCAGCCCGCCCGGAACCAGGGAACGGGCTGCAGGGTCGCCCCCAGGTCCACGGTGAAGCCGGGGTCCGAGAAGCTGGTCTCGGTGATATTGTCTTCCAGCTCGTTCCGGAGCTCCTCGGCCTGCTTGTTCCCCTCCTTCAGCTCCTTGACGGTGAAGACCTTGTCGAAGGTGAGCCCGTCCAGGACCTTGAAGTTGAAGCCCACGCCCAGGACCTTGGGCACCACCGGGGCGGAATAGGTGACGAAGATCTCCTTCAGCACCAGGCCGTTGACGCGCACCCCGGAACCGTTGCCGTCGATGGTGGGGGCCGAACCCGTGGAGGTGCTCCCGGTCTCGCTCTTCTGCTGGTTGTTGGCCGTGGCGGTGGCCACCGACTTCAGGGCCCCCTGGAGGGCCGGGTCGGCGATGTTCACGTCCGGGGGGATCTGCCGCACCAGGAAATTCGCGGCCTCCAGCCCCGTCAGGGTGGTCCCGCCGCTGCCGATAGTGATCCCGGCAGCGGCCAGGATGCCCCCCAGGTCGTTGGCCAGGGTGGTCTGGGTCGTGCTGAAGCCCGTCTGATCCGTCACGTTCGCCGTCGCGGGGGCCGGGAGGGACCCGTTGTTGAGCGACTTGAGGGCGTTGGTGAGGGCGGGCCCCGTGTCGGCGGAGAGGGCCACGCCACCGGTCACCGAGAAGTCGACGATGGGCTCGATCCCCGTGTGGGAGATGGTGAGGGCCGAGAACCCCAGGTTGGCGATGTTGAGGGCGACGCCGCTCCCCAGGTTCCCCACCGCCCCCTTGCCCGGCTGATCCAGCTTGTTGATGGTCTCCACCAGGCGGAAGAGGTCCCCCACCTGCTGGGCCGTGAGGGCCGTCCCGCCGTTGAGCTTGGACTGGCTGGTGCTGAAGTCGATGGCCTTGTTCAGGTCCTGCAGCTTGTCTGCGTCCGCGAGCAGGCCGCCCTGGGCCGAGAGTTCCACGTTGAGGAGGGGCAGGCCCAGGGACCACTGGTCGGCGTCGCTGAAATCGATGTCCCGGGCGGTGATCCCCATCTTCGCCTGCTGGCCGAAGCCCAGGAGGGAGGGGTTCCAGTAGCCGCTCATGGCCCCGCTGGAAGTGGCCACGCCGGCCCCGCCCATGCCCCGGGCCCTGGCCCCCATGACCACCCATTCCTCCGCGCCGGCGACCAGAGGCAGCAACGCGACGACGACCGCCAAGAGGATTCGACGCCCCTTCATCCGGAAGTTCCTCCCCGTATTCTCCCCGTGCATACGCATGCCACCAGGCGGGCGCCCGCTACGATCGGCGCGGCATCCTAAGGAGGCCCAGCGGAGGAGTCAATAAGATGTTTGACCGCCCCGGAGGGCCTCTCTAGACTCCCGCGCCACACGGACCGGAAGGGGGCAAGGCACGATGGCGGACCAGATCGACTACCGGATCATCGGCGACGACATGCAGGCGGTCGTGATCACCCTGGACCCGAAGGAGGCGGTGACGGCCGAGGCCGGAGCCATGATGTACATGACCGACGGGATCCGCATGGAGACCTCCACCGGCGGGGGGCTCCTCAAGGGCTTTAAGCGGCTCATCACCGGCGAGTCCTTCTTCATAACGACGTTCTCCAACGAGGGCGCGAGCCGCGCCGACGTGGCCTTCTCCGCTCCCTACCCGGGGAAGATCGTCCCCCTGGACCTGAAGGGCGGCGAGTGGCTATGCCAGAAAGACGCCTACCTGTGCAGCGCAAAGGGCATCGAGGTGAGCATCGCCTTCACGAAGAAGCTGGGGGCGGGATTCTTCGGCGGCGAGGGCTTCATCCTCCAGAAGCTCTCGGGGGATGGCCTGGCCTTCATCCACGCCGGGGGGACCATCGAGGCCCTGGACCTGAACCCTGGACAGGGACTTCGCGTGGACACGGGCTGTCTGGTGGCCTTCCAGCCCTCGGTGAGCTACGACATCCAGTTCGTGGGCGGGATAAAAACCGCCCTCTTCGGCGGCGAGGGCCTGTTCTTCGCGAAGCTCACGGGCCCCGGGCGGGTCTACCTCCAGACCATGCCCTTCTCCCGCATGGCCGACCGCATCGTATCCGCCTCCCGCGGCTCCCAGGAAGAGACCCGTCGGGGCGCGGGCCTGAGCGGGGTGCTCGGGAACCTCGTCGCGGGCGACTGACCCGGGCGGCCTTCCGCCTCGTTCCGCGGCCTCGTGGGGTATGCTGGGTCACGCCTCGGCCCTCTTCGTGGGCGAGGGACCTAGGCGCGGGTCCACCACGACCGTGGCTTGCGGCGATGGGGCCCATGGGGCCGATCCAGGGCATGAACCTTGACCCTACCCCGAACGTCCAGAGGATGGGGGACCGGACCGCGACCGCAGCCGCGGCACGGGCCCCCTCCTGTGGGACACGCCGCGCCCACGCTGGGGTTCGCACCCCGGCGGGGGTCTGCCGGAGGCAGGCCTGGAGGGGGCGTGGCCGACCACCGTCCCCACCCCCCCCGGGGACGAAGGTCGCGCGGGGCCGCCCCGGCCTACCGGGGCGGCCCCGCATCCTTCCGATCCTGCGAACGTGGTCAGCGCGGGGCCGGCGGAGGCCCCTGGCCGCACGAGGTCGCATAGCTCGGCGCCACCGGCACGCCCGCCGCCGGGACGCCCGTCGCCGGCTCGGGCCCCTGAACGGGGGCGCCATCCCCTCCCGCTTGCCCGAGGAAGGCGAAGCCCTCCTTGTCCAGCCATTCGCAGATGGGCTCGATGGGCACGAGGATGCCCATGTGCGGGACGGCGATATTGATGAAATTGTTGTAGGCCGAGACGCGGCTCAGGACGCCGATGAGCTCCCGGGTCTCGGCCAGGAAGATCCCCCCGCCCGAGTTGCCGAAGATGGTCGGTGCGTTGATCATCCAGTAGTTTCGCCCCCGGAGCTCCTTGGTCTTGGACGAGACCTCCCCCATGCTGGGGAGCGGCGCGTAGCCCAGGGGACAGCCTACGGCATAGACCCTCGTGAAGACGCCCACCCCATCCCCCGAGTCCCGTGGGGCCAGTCGAGCCACGTCCGGGAAGTCGCGGTCCGAATCCAGGATCAGGAGTGCCACGTCCAGGTCCCGGGACCCGCGCACCATCTCCGCCTCGAAGCTGGAGCCTCCGAGCGTCTCCCCGTCGTAGACCCTCACGGTGCAGCGCGGCGCCCCCCCCGACCCGACGTCCTCACCCGCGAGCGAGGCCGCCTCCGAGGGGGTCTCCCGCTCCCCGGCCACCACGTGGAAGGCGGTGAGGATGTAGGTGTGTCCGTCGCGGCTGTAGATGATGGTCCCGCTGCCCACGTCGCGTCCGCTCGTCACCTGGACGGACGGACGGATCAGGGCCCGCTCCAGCGCCCCGTCGTCCTCCGCCAGATAGCGCCTCGCCAGCTCCAGGGTGGCCTCGCTCGCCAGGAGACGACCCTCGGCCTCGTTCGCGGCCGCGGCCACCTGGTCGATGCGTCGGGTCAGGCGCTCCACCTCCCGCAAGGCGTCCTCCCGCGCAGCGTCCGCCTGACGCGCCAGGTCCCGCAGGGAGCTGCCCAGGGCCGCCTCGCCGCGCGCGCTGGAACGCAGCAGGGTCTCCACGCCCTCTTCGGCCCGCCCGACCCTCTCCACCGCGCGGGTGAGCCCATCCGCGTCGCGCCGCCGCAGGGCCTCGTTCCGAGCCACCGCCAAGCCCATCTCACGCAAGGCCGTGCGCACCCACCGGCCCTCCTGTTCGGCCCTCGCGGCGGCACAGGCCCCGTCCCGATCCACGCGGACCATGGCCTCGCGCTGGGCCGCCAGGTCCCGCGCGTGGTCCTCGAGCCGGATGGCCTGAACCTCGAGTTTCCAGTGAAGGACCACCACCTCCGCGACCAGGACAGCGGCAACCCCGGCGAGGGCCCCCAGGGCTTGCCTTGCGAAGCGCGTACGACTCCCCATCGCACCCCCATGGTCCGGCGGCCCCCCCGGGGCCCCCGGACCTTCCCCCCGAGCCACCGCCGAGGCAGGCTGTCTGCCAAGCCCCGTACCGTGCGGCTCTCCAAGGAGCATAACCCGAACTGGCCCGGAAATCCAAGCCCCCCGCGGAGGTTCACCATGGTGTATTCCTTATGTTGCACGGGCGGGCCATGGGGCGCGGAGGGCCCTGGAAGGAATGGCGGGGCCGGCCCATCGTGGGGCCGGCCCCGCGCGAGGAAAGGGGCAGGCGAGTAAGCCGAGTCCTGTCGCCGCGTCCGCCTCGCGGTGGGCGTGGCGCGTGGCCATCTCTCTGGGACGGCCGTTGCCGGCCGCCTCGAACGTCCTACCCGTGGGTACGCCCCCTAGGGGGACGGCGCGGGCCACGCCGCCGGACGGCCACCGCAGGGCGGCCGCCCGCTCCCCACCTATTCGGACTTTCTTCCGGTGGGGTTTGCCATGCCGGAGGTGTCACCACCTCCGCGGTGCGCTCTTACCGCACCATTTCACCCTTGCCCCGGGCCGGCCCCTCGCGGGGCAGGTCCGTGGCGGTGTGTTTTCTGTTGCACTTTCCCTGTCCTCACGGACGGTGGGCGTTACCCACCACCGCGGCCCGGGAAGCTCGGACTTTCCTCGGCGGCGGGCCTCGCCCCAGGGGCGCACCCGCCGACGCGGCCACGTCCGCCTGCCACGGGTGGAATGATAGCCGCGAGTCACTTCGCGAGGTAGAGGATCCGGTTGCAGTGGCGACAGTAGACGATCTCCTCGTCGCCCATGAGCAGGTTGACGACCTGGGGTGTGACCTCGATGTGGCAGCCTTGGCAGACGTAGTCGATGACGGGCACGACGACCACGCCCCTGGTCTTTTCGAACACCCGCTCGTAACGCGCGAGGTGGTCGGGGGCGATACCCCGGACGAATTCCGCCCGGGCGGCCTCCCTCCGCTGCAGTTCCTCGCGGTGGGAGGCGATCTGGCGCTCCAGCTCCCCCTGCACTCGGGCCAGGTGCGCCTCCAGTTCCTTGCGGCGGGCCTCCTCGGTGCGGACCTGCGCCGCCAGCTCGTCCGCGCGAGTCATCCCCTCCAGGATACGGTCTTCCAGGACGCTGTTCGTGGACTTGAGGGAGGCGATCTCCCGGCTCAGGGCCTGGTATTCCTCGTTCGTCTTCACGGTGTTCTGCTTCCCGGCGAGCTCGCCGGCGCGCTGGGCATTGCCCTTGACCTGAAGTTCCAGGAGGTCGTCCTCCTTTAGGACGTGCTTTCGCGCCTCGACCAGGGCCGCCGCCGACTGCCGCTGGCGATCCATCTTCAGCCCCTCCAGGCGGAGGAACTCCGGCTTCTGCTCGATGGCGCGCGCAAGCTCGAGGATCTCCTCGTCCAGGCGGGCCAGCTCCAGGAGGCGTTGGAGCGCCGCGTTCATCAGTTCCGCGTGGACTCGAGGAAGCCTTCCAGAAGCCTGCTTCGCACCGGGTGCTGCAGCTTGCGGACGGCCTTGGCCTCGATCTGACGGACGCGCTCGCGGGTCACCTTGAAGATGCGCCCCACCTCCTCCAGGGTGTAGGTGTAGCCGTCTCCGATGCCGTAGCGCAGCTTGATGATCTCCCGCTCCCGGAAGGTGAGGGTTTCCAGGACGCGATCCAGCTTCTCCTTGAGCATCTCGTGGGTCGCCGCGTTGACGGGGCTCTCGGCGCTCTGGTCCTCGATGAAGTCGCCGAAGAACCCGTCGTCGCTCTCTCCGATGGGCCGGTCCAGCGAGATGGGGTGCTTGGAGATCTTCATGACACGGCGCGTCTCGTCGGGGCTGATCCCCAATTCCTCCGAGATCTCGTCGATGTTGGGCTCCCGGCCTAGCTTCTGGACCAGGCGCTTGGAGACGTTCCGGAGCTTCGACATGGTCTCGATCATGTGCACGGGGATCCGAATCGTCCTGGCCTGATCCGCGATGGACCGGGTGATGGCCTGGCGAATCCACCAGGTGGCGTAGGTCGAGAACTTGTAGCCCCGCTTGTATTCGTATTTCTCCACGGCCTTCATGAGCCCGGTGTTTCCCTCCTGGATCAGATCCAGGAAGGTCAGCCCCCGGTTCCGGTACTTCTTCGCGATGGAGACCACCAGCCGGAGGTTCCCCCCGGAGAGCTTGCGCTTGGCGTTCTCGTACTCGGCGTAGCGATCCTCGACGATGGCCACCCGGCGCAGGAGCTGCTCCGGCGGCTCCATGACCTGCGAGGCGACCTCGTCCAGTCTGTCGTCCAGCTCCTTCACGAGCTGGACCTTGTTGGAACGACGGCCGGACTTCAGGTCGTAGGCCTGTTGCTGCAGCTCCTGCACCTGGTCCCCGAGCTTGCGCAGGTCGTCCATCATGGGGCGTATCATCTTGATCTGGAGGTTCAGCTCCTCCAGCAGTAGGACGCACTTGGCCCGGCTGCCCTTGATGGAGTCCCAGAGCCTTCGGCGCTGGACGCCCGAGACCTTGGAGCGGCTCATCTCGTCGAAGTCCCGCCGGCTTCGTTCCAGGAGGCGGCGAATCGTACCCAGGTTCTCGGGCAACCGGGTGGAGATGCCCACCTTCCCCACCTCGTCGGAGGAGGAGACCTTGAGGGTGCGATCGAAGGCCAGGTCCCCGCGCTGAACGTCCTCGAGGATCTTGATGGCCTTCTCCAGCGAGATGGCGCTCTCCAGGACCTTCTTCCGGAATCGCTTCCTCGTGAGTTCGATCTTCTTGGCCAGGTACAGCTCCTGCTCCCGGGTGAGCAGGGGGATCTCGCCCATCTGGGTGAGGTACATGCGCACCGGGTCGTCGATCTTCTCCGTGGGGGTCTCATAGGCGTCGTCGTCGTCCGGGGTGCGCGCAGACCGGCTGTCGTCCTCCTCGTCCGTGCCCTTGGGAGCGTCCTCCTCCTCGGAGGTCTCACGCCCCCCCCCCTCCACCTCCTCGCCCTCCTCCACCACCTCGATGCGCAGCTCGTCCAGGAGCTGGAACAGGCCGTCGATCTTCTCTGCCGAGACCACGTCGTCGGGCATGACCCGATTGATCTCGTCGTAGGTGATGAAGCCGCGCTTCCGCCCGAGTTCGACGAGCTGCCGGACCTCGTCGTCCAGCTTCTCCACCAGGGCGCCCGCATTGGAGCCCGTGGCGGCCACCGCGGCCGCTCCCGCCCCCGGCGCCGTACCCGGGACACCTCCCGCCTCCGGCCTCCGTTGACCCGGGGCGCCGCGCTCACCGGACCTTCCGCCGGACGACCCTCCCTTGGCCCGGCCCTCGCCATGGTCGGGTCTGCGCTCGGGAGGTTCGTCCCTGCCCGGGCCCGTGGCGTCCCTCTTCCCGCCATCGCCGTCCGTCGCATTGTCCGGGTTCGCGTTCCTCGCCGCCTTCATGGGAGCCTCCTGCCTCCTGCCCGGCGCCGATGCGCCTCCGTGAGCTGACGCAAGGCCTCGTCCTGTGCGGCCGCTTCCAGCCCGGGGAGCCCATCCCTCAGACGCCCCGCAGCCTCCGTGGCGTCCCGCACGTCGAATCGCTCCGCGAGGGCCTTCACCGTCGCCTCGCTGTAGTCCTTCCCCTCCTCGCCCCGGGCCAGGCAGGCCTCCAGGGCGCTCCGGGTGGTCTCGTCCACCACGGCCAGGAGCTGGGCCGGCCCCGCCGGGGCGTAGTGTTCGGTAGCCGCGTAGAGGGCCTCGACGGCACCTCGAAGGCGGGGGTCCCGGAACCGCTCGGGTCCCAGAAGCGTACGCACCCCTCCCGCCAGTCCAGGCCTGTGCACGAGGGCCTCCAGCAGTTCGCCCTCCAGGGCGTCCCGGATCCCCCCGACGGCTGCCCGATCCACCCCGGCGTCCCCGAGCGCCGCCCGGCCGGCCTCTCCCGGGAGGCCGCTGCCAGCGGGCGCGCGGCCTCGGGGACGCGGGGTGGCGAGGGTCCGGAACCGTTCCACCAGGTCCCGCTCCGGGATACGCAGCGCCTCGGCCGCCTGCCGACGATAGAGCGAACGCTTCACGGGGTTCCCCACGGAGACGAGGACGCGGAGCACCTCGTCCGCCGTCGCCGCGACGAGGGCGGGGGAGTCCAGGCCCTTCCCCTCGCCCGCGCGATGCACCATCCACGCCACGAAGTCCGAGGCCGCCCCGACGCAGCGTTCGAAGACCGCCGGACCCGAGGCAGGCGGGGCCCCGCCCAGGCAGTCGAAGGGGTCCTGTCCGGAGGGCAACTCCACGACCCGCACGTCCAGGTCGCCCGCCAGGGCGATATCGAGCCCCCGGCGGGACGCGGCGCCGCCCGCCTTGTCCCCATCGAAGATGAACACCACGCCCTGGACGTAGCGCCGGATCAGCCGCACGTGGGACTCGGTGAGCGCCGTGCCCAGCGTGGCCACCACCCACCGGTAGCCGTGCCGGTGGGCGGCGATGACGTCCGTGTATCCCTCCACCACCCCCAGCCGTCCCGCGCCGGCCGCCTCCCGGGCCGCACGGTCCAGCCCATAGAGGTGGCGCTGCTTGGAGAAGAGCCGCGTCTCCGGAGAGTTCAGGTACTTGGGCTCGGAGCCGTCCAGCGTGCGCCCGCCGAAGGCCACCACCTGTCCACGGACGTCCCGGATGGGGAAGAGGACCCGGGAGTAGAAACCGTCCACCAGGCTGCCGTCCCGCTCCCGGGCCAACCCGGAGGCCACCAGGTCCGCCCTGGAGTACCCGCGGCCCAGGGCGTGGCGGACGAACCGGTCCCGGCCTGGGGGGGCCCAGCCCAGGCGCCACTCGGCCGCCTCCTCCGTGTGGATGCCCCGGCCGGCGAGGTAGTCCCTCGCCGCCGCGGCCTCGGGGCCACGGACCAGAAGCTGGTGGTAGAAGGCCTCGGCCGCGTCGTGCAGCTCGAGAAGGGTCTCCCTGCGGGGCCCCTCGTCGCGCCCCGGCTGGACCTCCAGGGATATCCCGGCCCGCTGGGCCAGTTCCTCCATGGCCTCGACAAAGCCCAGCCGGTGGTACTTCATCATGAACGTGATGACGTCTCCACCCTCTCCGCAGCCGAAGCACTTGAAGTACTGCCCATCGGGGCGGACATGGAAGGACGCGCGCTTCTCCTCGTGAAACGGGCAGCAGGCCCAGAACTCCCCGCGCCTCTGGGTGAGCGGCACCACTTCGCCTATTACCTCGACGATGTCGAGGGCGTTCTGGATCGCGAGTTTCTTTTCGGGCGGGATCTGCGCCATCGAGCCAGGGCCGCCTGAGCTAAACTCTTGTCACGCCAGCACTTCTATTGGTATTGGAAAGCCAGGAAGTATAGCGAGGCGTCGAGGGGAGGTCAAGGCGAAACTCCCCAGAGCCCCAGGTCGCCGAGGCGGCGCGCGAGATCCACGATCTGCACCACCGACAACGACTCCCCGCGGACCTCGCTGGACACGCCCAGGTCCCGCAGGATGAGCCTCAGGCGCTCCTCGCCGGGTCCCAGCGAGCCGAGGTGCCCCACCAGGGAGTGGATCAGGCGCTTGCGCCGCTGGCCAAAGACCGCCATCGCGGTCTGGCGCAGGGCCACCGGGTCCGGCCCGCCGCGCGGGCGCAAGGGGATGAGTTCCACGATGACCGATCCCACCCGGGGACGAGGCCAGAATACCTCCGGAGGGACCCGACGAAGGAGCTTCAACCGGGCCTGGGCCTGGGCACAGACGGACAGGGCGCCAAAGCTCCGCCGCCCGGGCGAAGCTACCATTCGCTCCGCCACCTCCCGCTGGACCATGACCACCATGCGGACGATGGGGATGGGCCCCGCCAGGAGCGCCATGAGCAGCGGCGTGGCCGCGGAGTAGGGCAGATTGGCCACGAAGAGCAGGGGCCTGGCGGAGCGGCCCCTCCCCTCTCGCAGATCCACCAGGGCAGGGGCAAGACGGTCCTTGCCGGCGAGGCCATCGCCGGGGATGTACTCGATGTTGTCCAGCCCCCCGGAGAGGTCGCGGGCCAGGTCCAGGAGCCGCCGGTCGATCTCCACCGTATAGACACGTGCCGCGCGACGAGCGAGGGCGCGGGTCAGCACGCCGGTCCCCGTCCCCACCTCCAGGACCTCGTCTTCCGGTCCCACCCCCGAGGCGCCCACGATGAAGTCCAGGAGCTTGGGGTCGAAGAGGAAGTTCTGTCCCAGCCTCTTCCGGGGCCGGATGCCTCGCTCCGCCAGGACCGCGCGCAGTTCCGAGAGGGGCGGCTCCCGACCGTCGCCCCGAGTCAACTCGCCAGCCCCAGGACCCGTCCGGCGAGGATCTCGCACCGGAACTTCGCGACCTCGGCCCCCTCGCGCCAGGCATCCGCCGGCAGACCCGCCTTCCTGCAGGTCTGTTCGAGGAACAGCTCGGGAGTCCAGCCCCTCCCCTCGGCCACCTGCGGGAGGAGGAGACCGCTCCGCCCGGCCTTCCGGATGGCCACGCCGTCCGTGCCGAGCACCAGGTCGTGGGGACCCCGACATGGCTCCAATGGCGAGAGGACGGAGACCTCCACCCCCAGGTCGGCGAGTTCCCCCGGGGATATCGGATCGAATCGGCCGTCGCGCGTGGCGGCGGCCAGGGCCATCTCGCGTACGGCCTCCCAGAGGGGCCGGATGGGCTGGACCAACCCCACGCAGCCACGGAGGGTCCCGTCCGAACGATGGTAGGAGACGAAGGCCCCGCGGGGACAGGTCAAGGGGTCGCCCCCCTGCGCCCCCGCCTCGGCCAGGATGACGGGTAGAGACTCACCGCGCAGGTGGGCACAGAGCGTCTGGCGAGCCAGGTCGAGGAGGCGCACCCGGTCCCGTTCGAGGAGCATGGGCGCCGAGCAGTCTACCGCGCGTCGACGGCGTCACAAGCGCCGCCCAGTTTGTCACTCGGGGAGGATGGTGATCTCCACCCGGCGGTGGGCCGCCTTGTCCTTCGCCGAGGCGCGGGGCTGGAAGGGGCCGTGAGACACCATGGAGAGGCGCCCGGGCTGGACCCCCTTGGCCATGAGGAACAGCCCGACGGCGCGCGCCCGCTCGAATCCCAGGTGCCAGTTGTCCTTGAAGCCCGAGTGGCGGATGGGGTCCGTGTCCGTGTGGCCGTCGATACGAAGGACCTGTCCCTCGTACTTGGAGGTGTTCAGCACCCGGGCGATCTCCGTGAGGGCGGTCTTCCCCCGAGCCTTGAGATCCGTCTTCCCCGAGTCGAACAGGACGTCATCTTCCAGGAGCAGCACGCCCCTCTCGCGATCCACGACCACATCGGGGATGTCGAAGTCCTTCAGGTCCTGAAGTTCGCGAAGGGTAGTATCCCACGTGGCGTGCATCTCGGAGCGCGCCCGGCCCAGTTCTTCCTGAAGCCGAGCCAGCTCCGCCCGTAGGGCGACCGCCCGGGCGGAATCCTCTTCGCCGGCCCCCCGAGCGGCTGCCAGGTCGGCCTCCAGGGCCTGAATCCGACGTTCCGCGTCGTGGAGGATCACCCCCAGACGATAATGCTCGTCCGAAAGCCGCTTCCATTCGGGATAGGAGACGCACCCCTGGGCTCCCACCAGGAAACTTCCCACGAGACCGAAAGCCCACGCAAGACGAGGCCACATGCCCAGCTCCTTCCGGACCGATGCCCAGCATATTGTGTTTCGTGGTGAGAATACTACAACATGTAGGACAGTCAAGGCAGAAAGCGACACGCGTCGCGGGCCTTGGGCGACTCGAAGTACCAGGAGGGGACCTCGGGAGGGGGGGCTGCTTGCACCCCCCCGAGCCATCAGCCAGCGAACATGGAATAGACGGAGTCCACGATCCCACGGAATGTGCGGGAGAAGCCCTGGACCCACTCGGGCTCGATGCCCTTGACCGCGTTCAGGTAGATTGCGCCCGGGAAGATCAGGACCACCGCGGCCAGGAGGAGGAAGACGGTCCACAGGGTGTGGGAGGCCTTCTGCTGGAGCTGCATGGCCCGCACGCGCGCCGAGCGGGGGGCCCGACCCGAGGCGCGACCGGAGGGGCTCACGCTCTCCGCCTGCGGCTCCTCCTCGTCGACTAGCTCGAAGGACTCGGTTTCCATCGTGGGGGAGCCCCCCACGTCCACCAGGGTCTCGCCCTGCTCCTCGGCCACCACGGTGGCGGCCGAGAGGTCCATCTCCTCGTCATCGATGGCTGGGACCTCGACGGTGGGGATCACCACCTCCGAGTCCTCCTCCTCCGCGGCCGTGAGGCTGAAATCCTCGGTGGAGTCGAAGGAGATCTCGTCGCTGGCCTCTTCCACCGAGGTGGAGGCACCCGCCCGCGAGGTCCGGCCCGCGTCGGCGGCGACGTCGTCCACGTTGAGGACCGTCTCGTCCACCCCCGACTCGTCCAGGAGCAGCTCGTCGGAACTCTCAGGGACCCCCAGGGCCTGATCGCTGTCCGTGAGGATGATGGTCGGCTCCGTCTCTCGCCCCTTCTTGAGGTTGAGCACGTCGTCCTTCTTGAACTTCATGCTCATCCCGTCGCGGAAGCCGCGAAGCTCTCCCTGGGAGACGAGCTTCATCAGCTCTTCCTTGTCGATGGCGAGCTCGGTCAGCACCTCTTCGAAGGAGTAGTAGTCGGGCATGGGGATGGGGGCGGGCCGCCTATTCGCCCTTCTCGACGGACTTCTTCACGTCGGAAACCCGGGGCCCGTTCCCTTCCGTGACGGGCACGTCGTTGAGGTCCATGTCGTACTTGAAATTCCGCACCCCCCGCAGGGACAGGTTGCGGTTGCGGAACTCGTAGACGGCCAGCCGCCGCGCGGCCGTGTCCACCACGAAGAGGACGTCGCCCCCGCCCCCTTGCTGGGACGCGGTGGCCGCCACGTAGCCGCCCGAGGAATCGGCCGTCTGGGCCATGGATGGCGGAAGCAGGCCCGCACCGCTGCCCGCGCTGGCCAGGAGGACCGCCCACACCAGGTTCATCCCGAGAAGTACGCCCACCCAGAACGCACCCTTCATGGCTTGAATCCTCGCCCGTAACGTCCCGCCCCTGGCGGGAGCGGGCGCCAATTATATCGGTCGCCTACACCCAGGCAATGGGGTAGAGCCAGCGCCACCGGGCTGGGGGGGACATCGGGGGGGAGCTGTCCTCGGTTCCCCCCCGAGCAATCAGAGCCCCGGCAGGTCCCCCACGATCTCCTCGACCAGGTCCTTGAGGGTCACGATGCCCACCACCTTCTTCCCCCTCGCCACCAGCGCCATGGGGTAGCGGCTGGCCTGCATCCTCATCAGGGCGTCGTCCACCGGCATCTCCGGCGGCAGGGACATGAGGTCCCTGGTGATCGGCTTGATGGGGCCCCCGGGCCGTTCGCGGTAGGCCAGGTCGTGGAGGTTCACGACCCCGACCACGTGGCCTCGGCGGCGCCGGTAGACCGGGTAGCGCGAGTGTCCCTTGCGCCGTGCCAGCTCCAGGACGGCCTCGCCGTCGGCGGTGTTCTTCACCATGTCCACCCGTGCCAGGGGAATGACCACGTCGCGGAGGCTGCGCTGGCGCAGCGAGATGACGTTCCGCGCCATCTCGTCCTGGTACTGGGTCAGGACGCCCTCCTGCGTCCCTGCGGAGAGGTAATAGGCCATGCGCCGCTCGGTCAGGAATGCCTCCTTCACCGGCCGGCCGCCCCCGTGGACCAGGCGCTCCAGGGCACGGGCATAGGCCAGGAGGACGAGTACCGCCGGCAGGAGCAGCACCTCCCAGACACGCAGGAAGCGGGAGGCGCGATACAGGAGGACGTCCGGGCGGCGACGGAAGAGCTCCTTGGGAACCAGCTCCCCCACGAGCCACACCAGCGGCGTCAAGGCCAGCGTCGCCGCCAGCTCCGCATGGGCGGGCCCCAGGAGCCGCACGGCCTCTTCGGTGGTCACGTAGGCCATGAGGTAACCCGCCAGGTTGTTCCCCACCAGGGTCGTGACGATGAGCCGTTGCGGGTCGGCGAGGAGGCGCCGGACCCTCAGGGCGTCGGGCCTACCCTCCTCGGCTCGCACGCGCAGGCGCAGCCGATGGACGGAGTAGGCCCCGGTCTCGCAGCCGGCGAAGAGGCCCGCCAGGGCCAGGCCCAGGGCGATGCAGACCACCACGGTCAGGGGGTACCCTCCGCCGGAGACTCGTCCTCCAGCTCCACCTTCAGGCGATGGATCCGCCGCCGACGCACGCGATCCACCGTGAGCTTCAGGTCTCCGAAGGCCACCCGATCCCCCTCCCGGGGCACGCGCCCCAGCAGGGCCGTGACGAAGCCGGCCAGCGTCGTCGCCCGGGCGGGCTCCGGGCCCAGGTCCAGGTGGAAGAGCTCGCCCCAGTCGCGCCAGCTCAGCCGGCCATCCACCTGGAAGCGGCCTTCCGCCAGTCTCCGCACCGGCGGCTCCTCGGTGTCGAACTCGTCGTATACGTCCCCCACGATCTCCTCGAGGATACGCTCCAGGGTCACGACCCCTTCGGTGCCCCCGTACTCGTCCACCACGATGGCGGCGGAGACCCTCCGCGCCCGGAATTCCCGGAGCAGGCTCTCGATGGTCCTGGACTCCGGGATGATGGGCAGCCGCCGCACCCGCTCGCGGACCGCGGCCTCGGGCCCGAGGAGGACGTCCTTGATGGAGACCCGACCGTAGACCTCGTCGATGTGGCCGCGATAGACGAAGACCTCCTGGACGCGCCGATCCCGGGCCAGGGCGAGGACCTCGTCCCGGGAGGCGCCATCGTCGCAGGCAGCCAGGTCCACCCGCGGGGTCATCACCTCCCGGCACCGGATCTCCCCGAAGCCGATGACCTCGCGCAGGAGCTCGTGCTCGTTGCGGTCGATGAGCCCCGTGCGCTCGCTCATGCCCATGAGGGCGGTCAGCTCATCGGTCCGGATGAAACGCTCCTTCGGGATACGCGCCAGGATCGGGGCGATGAGCCATTCGACCAGTCCGTTGGCCGCCGCGCGGATGGGCCGGGTCAAGCCCTGGAGCAGCCCCAGGGGCACGGCCGCCAGGACGGCCACGCGCATCGGGGCGTTCACCGCCAGGGCCTTCGGGGTGATCTCCCCCAGGATGATGACCGCCGCCAGCGAGACCGCCCCCGCCAGGGCCTGTCCCCGGGGACCGGCCTCCTCCGCCTGCACGACCGAGACGCTGAAGAAGAGGAGGTTCACGGCCATGTTGCCCAGAAGGAGGGTGATCAGGAGGTCCCGCGGACGCTTGAGCAGGTCCACCACCAGGCGGTCCAGCCGGGAGCCCGTCTCGCTCAGGCGGCGCACCTGATAGCGGGAGAGCGAGAAAAGGGCCGTCTCCGCCCCGCTGAAGAAGGCGGACAGGGCCAGGAGCAGGGCCAGGAGGGGGACGGTCTGGATCACGCCCCTGGTGGATTCCCCTCGCGGCGCCACCGCTCGGCGTCCCGGACGCGGGAGAAACAGCTCGCGCTCCCCTCGTGGCAGGCCGGACCCGCGGCTTCCACCCGGTAGAGCAAGGCGTCCCCGTCGCAGTCCAGGCGAACCTCCACCACCCGCTGCACGTTCCCCGAGGTCTCCCCCTTCCTCCAGAGCCTCCCCCGCGCACGCGAGTGGAAATGGGCCTCGCCCGTCTCGAGGGTCAGTCGAAGTGCCTCCTCGTCCGCCCACGCCAGCATGAGTACGCGGCCATCCGCCCCCTGGACCACCACGGGCAAGAGCCCATGCTCATCGAGGCGGAGCGCCTCGAAGAGCCCCCCCGCCGAGGGGGGGACATCGGGGGGGAACTGTCCTCGGT
>JACQVX010000012.1 GCA_016209495.1 Planctomycetota bacterium | reverse complement strand
GTCCCCCCCCGCCCCCCCCCCTCTGCCGGCACGCCTTCCATCCCACTCCCTCCAGGGGTCCCTACACGATGAGCCGCGAGAGGTCCTTCAGGCCGAAGGGCTTCCTCAGGTAGCCCGCGGCCCGCTTGGCGTAGCCCCGGAGACGCTCGTCCTCGGCCCTGCCCGTGAGGATGATGAGCCGCGCCTCCGGGTCCAGGGCCTTGATGGCGTCGAAGGCCTGGAACCCGTCCATGTCCCCCGGCATGACCAGGTCCAGGATGACGTAGTCGTGGCGGCCCGTCCGGTAGCGTTCCACGGCCTCGCACCCGGTCCGGGCGCTCGTCAGGGCGTGGGGCTCGAGCATCCCCGCCAGGAGGTCCAGGACCGCCACCTCGTCGTCCACCAGCAGGATGGAGCATTGCCGACTGGCGAGGATCGCGCTGCGCCGTTCCTCCCCCTCCGGGGGCTCCAGCTCCCGCTGCCGGCGTTCCTGGCGGATGGGGAGCCGAAGCGTCATCGTCGTCCCTACCCCCACCTCGCTATGGACCGTCAGCTCCCCCCGGTGCTCCTGCACGATGTTGTACGAGACGGAGAGGCCCAGCCCCGTCCCGGGCTGCTCCCCTCCGCCGAAGGCGCCCTTCGTGGTGAAGAAGGGCTCGAAGATCCGCTCCAGGTTCTCCCGCGGGATCCCGCAACCCGTGTCCGCGAAGCGGAGCCGGATGTTCGTCCCCTCCCGGTCCACGTCGATGGTGATCGTCCCGTCCCGGACGATGGCCTGCCGGGCGTTGATGAGGAGGTTGAGGTAGACCTCCTCCAGCTTCCCCACGTTGATGAGGGTAGGGGGCACGTCCGCGTAGCGGCGCACCACCTGGATGCTGTCCTTCTCCAGCTCCTTGGAGATCAGGGAGAGGACGTCCTCCAGGACCTTCACCGGGTCCGCCAGCTCGAAGACCTGGGGCTTCTGCTTGGAGAAGGAGAGGAGGCTCTCGGTGATGTCCTTGGCCCTGCGCGAATACTCCAGGACGGTGCGCACCAGCTCGTCCCGGTACTTCTCCTTGACGGAGGCGAGCTGGGCGAAGCCGTAGATGGTCGCCATGATATTGTTGAACTCGTGGGCGACCCCCGCGGCCAGGAGGCCCACGGAGGCCATCCGCTCCTGCTGGGCCACGCGGCTCTGGATCTCCCGCTGGTGCGTGAGGTCCCGGAGAGTCAGGAGCAGTCGGACCCGGCCCTCCCCGGCCTCCACCGATCGGGCGGAGAGACTCACGACCCGCTCCTCTCCGCCGTCGGCCCGGATGCGGACCTCCCGGTCCCGCGAGCGGCCCACCCGGCGGCAGTCCCCGAGCACCTCTTCGCGCACGGCCGGGTCCGCGTAGAGGTCCGTGTCCCGCAGGGAGAGGAGGGCCGACACCTCCCGCTTGAAGATGGCAACGGCGGCCGGATTGGCCGAGAGCACGCGGCCGTCGGGAGACAGCTCCAGGATGGCATCGGGGCTGTCCTCCACGACGAGGTAGAGGGCCTCCGCGCTCGGCCGGCCGGGCATTCCGTGGTTGTACGTCCCTTTGCCCCCGGGCGTCAAGCCGCGCGGTCCGGGGGCGACCCCGCCCACGGTCATGGCCACGCCCGCGCCCCCCCGGGATCGGTGGACTCTCGCCGTGAGGCGACTCAGGGTCCCCGGCGGGCCACCGTGCGGCGGGCGAGGGCGCGGCCGAGGACCCGCAGGCGATCCCCCCAGGGGAGCCGCCACAGGTTCGTCCTGAGGACGCCGCGGGTGAAGTAGGTGGGGCGCGAGTAGTCGATGGCCACGTCCACGAGGACGGGCGTGGCCTCGCGGGCGAGCCCCAGGGCCCTTCCCAGGACCGAGTCCAGGTCGGCGTCGCGGCCGAGGGCGAGGCAGGGGGCACCCACGAGGCGCGCCAGGTCCTCGACCCGGTAGCCGGGGAGCCTCGTGCAGGGCGAGCGCGCCAGGGGGGGGCGGGCGAACTGGGCGATCTGGCCCAGCTCCCCGTCGCGAAGGACGCAGACCACGAGGCCCGCTCCGTAGCTCGCCGCCGTGAGGAGCTCCAGCCCGGTCATGAGGAGGGCCCCGTCCCCGGCCAGGGCCACCACCGGCCGGTCCGGATTCGCCAGGGCGGCGCCGATGGCCGCCGGCACGGCGTAGCCCATGCACGAGTAGTCCACGGGGCCCAGGAAGCGACCCGGCGCGCCCAGCCGCAGGTGCTCCATGGCCAGGAAGGTCCCGTTGCCGCTGTCGGTGGCGTAGATGGCCTCTGGCCCGGCGGCCCGCTGGAGGGCCTCGAAGAACCGGGCCGGGGTCACCCGGTCCCGCGAGGCGTCGCGGGCCCAGGCCTCGCCCAGGGCGCGGTGCCCCGCGGCCAGCTCGGCCTCCAGGGCCGCGTCGCGGGGGCGCGCGGGGAGGGCATCGAGGAGGGCCGCGAGGAAGCGCCCGGCGTCCGCGGCCACGGCGACCCGCGGCGGGTGGTTCCGGCCCAGGGCCGCGGGGTCGATGTCCACGTGGACCAGGGCCTCGGGGGGCGTCAGGCCGTAGCTCGCCGTGGCCACCTCGGCGAACCGGCAGCCCACCGCCAGGAGGGCGTCGCGGCCGTCCATGACCCGGCGCACGAAGGGCGGGGCCGAGGCCCCGAAGCCGTTCCAGAGCCAGAGGGGGTGCCCCTCGTCCATGACCCCCTTGCCCTGGACGGTGGTCGTGACCGGCGCGGCGAGCCGCTCGGCCACACGCCGGACGAGGTCCGCCGCCCCGCGCGCCCCGTTCCCCACGTAGAGGGCGGGCCGCGCCGGCGCCGCGAGGACCCGGGCAGCCGCCTCCACGTCCGCGGGGGCGGGCTCACCGGGGGCCGTGCCCGGCCCGAGCGACGCGCCGGGACCGTCCCCGTCCGCGGGCGTCCCCGCGGCCGCGTGGGAGACGAGGTAGTGGTTGGCGGGGACCTCGACGGCCACCGGCCCCGGCGCCCCGGCGCGCGCCAGGGCGAAGGCCTCGCGCACCACCCGGTAGAGCCCCGCCGGGCGGGCGGCCCGGAGGACCGCCTTGGTCACGGGGCGAAGGAGGGCGGTCTGGTCCACGTCGTGGAGCTGGAAGGCCCTACCCGTGTCGTCCCGCACCGCGCAGGCCAGCACGACCATGGGGACCTGGTCCAGGAGGGCCTCCGCGATGCCCGACATGGCGTGGGTGAGACCGGCCCCGGGGACCAGGTTCACCACACCCACGGAGTCCGAGGTCCTGGAGACCCCGTCGGCCATGAAGGAGGCCGACTGCTCGTCCGTCACGAGCACGGCGGTGACGGTCCCCGAATCCACCAGGACGTCGTAGAGCTCGAGGTTGTGGGTCCCCGGGATGCCGAAGGCGAAGCGGGCGCCCTCGGCCTCCAGGGCGCGGACCACCTCCTGGGCGCCTCTCTTGCTCATGCGCGGGCGAGCCGCTCGCGGACCTGCTGGGCCACGCGGTCGGCGAGGGCCATGACCGTGATGTAGGGGTTCACCTCCGCGGCGCGCGGGAAGAGGCTGGCGTCCGCGACGTAGAGCCAGTCCAGGCCATGGACCTGGCCCCAGGCGTCCGTCACCGAATCCGACGGGTCCTCGCCCATGCGGCAGCCCCCCATGAGGTGGGCCGCGGTGATGGAGATGCGCCCGGGCCGGACGCGCCGGCGCGGGATCGCCTCTTCCAGCCGGGCCGCGTCCGCGGGCACGAGGAAGAAGCGGGCCCCCGCCGGGGCGTGGACCCGCCGGGCGCCAGCGGCGAAGAAGATGCGGGCGCTCGCGAGCATGGCCTGGTGGAGGGAGTCCAGGACCTCGTCGCCCAGCCGGTAGCGCACCACGGGCTCGCCGTGGCGGTCCACGGTGACGCGGTTCTCCGGCAGGGCCGGGTCCAGGGCCAGGGCGAGGATCATCTGGAGCCGGTCCATGGCGCCCATCATGGCGGCGTGGTCCGCGCCGAAGCCGATGAGGTTCCTGGCCGTGACAAAGGGGAAGTACATGCAGGTCTCGAGGAGGAAGCGGTGGGACTCGGCGAACGCGTCGCAGATGAAGCTCTTGGGGTGGCCCCGGCTGCCCACGACGGGCCGGTCGTGCTGGGCCACGAGGATGAGGGCCGGGTGCAGGGTGAGGTATCGCCCCAGGGCGGGGAGCCGCACCGGGAGCCGAGAGCGCGCCAGGAGGGCCGGGCTCTCGATGGCCCCCGCCGCCACCACGATCAGCCGGGTGCGCACGCGGTAGCGGCCCGGGGGCCAGGGAGAGGGGAGGCCGAACCCGGGGTTCTCCACGGTGACGTGGCAGGCCCCCTCCTCGATGCGCTCGACCCGGCAGCCCGTGACTACCGCGACGCCCTGCCGCTCCGCCTCCGGCAGTTGCACCCGGTGGGTCCCCTGCTTGGCCCCGTTCGGGCAGCCCAGGTTGCAGAGGCTGGTCCCCCGGCAGCCCCGGACGTTCACCGGGAACTGGGCCGCGTGGTAGCCCAGGGAGCGGCAGCCCTCGCGGAAGAGCCGGTTGTTCTCGTTCAGCTCGCCCTCCTCCAGGAGGTGGGCGCCGTTCTCGCGCAGGTATTTCTCCGAGCGCTCGCCGAGGTCGCGGTGGTCCAGGCCGGGGACGGCCCAGCGGGCCACGGTGCGCCCCTGGATGGGGAGCGAGGTGCCGGTGTAGACCACCGTGGACCCGCCGTAGGCGCGGCCCATGGCCAGGGTCACGGTGCGGTCGCGGGTGAAGAAGCCGCCGCCGTCCCGGTAGAGGCGCTCGGCCATCTCCAGCTCGCGGCCGGTGTAGTCCACGTCGCGCAGGCGAGGTCCCCACTCCAGGACGGCGATGCGCACGCCCTCTCGCGAGAGGGGGGCCAGCTCCTTGGCCACCGGCCCGCCCCCCGCCCCCGAGCCCTCGACGTCGACGTCGAACTCCCTATCCTCCACGCGACTTCTCATCACCGGAGAGGACCGGCCGGAAGCCGATGCGCTCGCCCAGCTCCGGCCGCCCGTACCAGCCCATGTAGACCAGGCCCTTCACCCCCCAGAGGCCCAGGGCCAGCGGGGTGAGGGGCGAGTCCTGGAACCAGGCCAGGACCCGGTCCTGGGCCGGTCCGCCCAGGCGGTCCAGGGGGCGGAGGTAGCCCAGGGCCGGGAGCCAGCGCAGGGCAAGGAGGAAGAGCCGAACCTGGCGGCGCACCGCCGGCGGCCGTCGCCCCAGGGCGCCGTCCGCCACCGCCAGGCTGCGGGCGCGCTCCTCGGGGGGCGCCCCGGCGGCGGGCGGGACGAGGCGCAGCGTCAGGGCCCAGAGGAAGGCCTGCCCCCGCGGGCCGAGCACGCTCATGGGGCTGATGCCAGGTCCGCGCGGCGGCCCGAGCGCTCGAGCTGCTCGTGGCGATAGGCCCCCAGGAGGGCCGCCCCCAGGGCCCCGGCCAGGTGGGCCTCCGGGTGGGTGCGGACGTGCAGGGACGGGAGGGCACGGGTGCGCGCCTGGCCAGCCTCCTCCTCCAGGGTCTCGTTCAGGGCCGCGAGCAAGCCCGCGTCGGCGGCCAGCCCCCCGGTGAGCAACACCTCGCCCTCGGCGCCGATGGCCCGGAGGAGCCGGACCAGCCGGCCGGCGATGCTCCGGTGGATGCCCCTCAGGATGTCCGCCGTGCCGATGCCGCGGCTCACCATGTTGATGACGTCGGTCTCCGCCAGTACGGCGCAGATGCTGGAGACCGACTCGGGCCTCGTGGCCTCGAGGGAGAGCCTCCCCACGTCCTCCAGGGGGACCCCCAGGTAGCGGGCGATGTTCTCCAGGAACTGGCCGCTCCCGCTGGCGCACTGGCTGGTCATGCGGTGGTTCAGGACGCGGCCGCGCTCGTCGAACCGGAGCGCCCGGCCGTGGAGGGCCCCCATGTCCAGGGCGGAGCGGACCTCGGGGGCCAGCTCCAGGGCGCCGCGGGCGTGGGTGGTCATGCTGTAGAAGTGGCCGGTCTGGAAGTCCAGGCCGTCTCCGTCCCCGGTGGTGGCCATGTAGTCCAGGCCGTCGGCGGGGACGCCCGCCTGGGCGCGGGCCTCCTCCACGCAGGCCTGGACCACCGTGGCCACGGGCCGGCGCCGGATACGCTGGCAGGCCCTCCCCAGGACCTCGCCCTGCCGACCCGCGCGGCTCCGGGCCACGACGACCTTGACGGCGCTGGCCCCCGGGTCCACCCCCAGGGTGAGGTGCGTCCGCGCCTCGGCGTCGTCAGCCCCCACGGCCGTCCTCCCGCGGCATGAAGGTGGGCAGGACCGACGGCCTCCCCTCCCGCACGTCGTCCAGGGCGTAGAGGGCCGCCCCCAGGGCTCCCATGTAGATGGAGTCCGGGTGGGCGTTCAAGGTGATCCCCTCGCCGTAGTGCTGGACCACCAGCTCCCGCAGGACCCGTGTCGCCATGACGTTCTTCGAGACCCCGCCGGTGAAGGTGAACTCGTCGCTCACGCCGCCGGAGCGGGCGAGCAGGGACATGGCCCGGAGCATGATGGCCCGGTGCAGCCCCGCCAGGATGTCCGAGCGGTCCTGGCCCAGGGCCAGCCTCTCGCGCAGCTCCGCGCCGGCGAAGACGGTGCACGTGGAGTTGACCTTCACCGAGCGGCGGGCCTTGAGGGCCAGGGGGCCCAGCTCGTGTAGCCCCAGGTTCAGCTCGTCGGCGATGTAGCCCAGATAGCGGCCGCAGCCCGCGGCGCAGCGGTCGTTCATCTGGAAGGTGGAGACCACCCCCTGGGCGTCCACCTGGATGGCCTTGGTGTCCTGGCCGCCGATGTCCAGCACCGTGCGCGTCCCGGGGAAGACCCGGTGGGCCCCGCGCCCGTGGCAGAGGATCTCGCTGCGCACCGCCTCCCGCGGGAAGGGCAGGGTCGAACGGCCGTAGCCCGTCCCCACGAAGGCCACCTCCAGGATGGGCTCGGCGGCCGCGCGGGCCACCTCCTCCAGGAGCCGCCCCCGCGCGCCGTTGCCCGGCGGGCGGCCGTCCGCGGCCGGCGTCGTGGTGGGGGCCACGCGGGAGGCGGCCCGGTGGAGGAGCCGCCCGAAGTCGCGGTGGGCGGGGCGGGCCTCCACCTCCAGGATGGCACGGTCGAAGATCCCCAGCATGCGCTCGAAGGGGAGCCCGTCCCGCCGGGCGATGCGTTCGGCCCCCGACAGGAAGGCCGCCCCGGCCAGGTCCCGGAAGAAGTCGCTCCGGCGCTCTGCGCCGTCCCGGAAGAGCCCCGGGGCCTCGGCGCGGGCCAGGTCCATCACCTCCGCCAGGGGCCGCCCCAGCTCCCGCGCGTGCTGGGCGTAGAGCGGGGTGGCGAGCTGCCGGGCTATCTCCTCGCCCAGCCCCTCGATCTGGTCCAGGTGCAGCTCCAGGCGGAAGGCCTCCCGCAGGGCCGGCCCCAGGGCCGGCGCCTCCCGGCCCGTCGCCCCCAGGGCCCGCTCCAGCCTGTGGAAGCGCGCCGCCGTGAGGGCCTCGTCCCGGGCGACGGCGCTGGCCACCTCGTAGTTCGACCGGCTGTTGGTGATCCCGCGGCCCACCGTGCCCCCGGACTCGTCCAGGAGGACCGCCTTGGTGGTGGTGGAGCCCAGGTCGATGCCCACGACGCACCTCAAGACGGGCCCCCCCGCCTCCGGGCCTCGAGCATCTGGAAGTAGCTCTGGAGCCGGTTCTCGATGTTCGCCTTGCCGAAGTAGCGGGGGTCCACCAGGTCGCTCTCGATGAAGGCCCCGGGGACGCCGGTCCTCCGCTCCAGCTCCCGGAGGACGAGGAGCTGGCCCGCGCTGAAGGAATTGCAGGACTTCACGCTATTGATGACGAAGCCGTCCGCCTGGTAGTCGCGGATGTAGCGCTCGATGAGGTCCGTGCGCGTGGGGAGCCCCAGGTTCGTGTAGCAGCCCAGGCAGTAGTCCGCCAGGCTCTCCAGCGGCCGCGCCGGGTCGTGGCGGAAGCCCGTGTCGTAGAGGCCGCCCACCCGTGTGTAGGTGCTGGCGACCACAGTGGCGCCCTCGCGGATGAACATGCGCCAGAATTCGTTGAAGCTGGTCCAGTTCGGCGGGCCCTCCACCACGAGGCGGTAGCGCTCCCCGGTGGCCGGGCCGTCGGGAGTCGTGGGGCCCTCGCCGCGGGCCATGCGCGATTCCACCTCGGAGCGCAGCTCCCGGTAGTAGGCCTCGGCGTCCCCGGTCCCGCGGAAGGACGAGAAGATGGGGCCCACGTAGTAGACCCCGCCGAAGTAGCCGTCGATGGGGGAGGGGCGGTGGCGGGCCGACTCCCATACCGCCACCAGGTCCTCCTCCGCGCGGCGCGAGCGCGCGAGGCGCGCCGCGAGCTCGTCCATGTCCAGGGGCCGCCCCGCCAGGCGCTCCAGGGCCGGCACCACCCGGCGCCGTAGCTGCTCCACGACGTAGGAACGCATGGACTCGGTGATGACCCCGTCGCTCTGGTAGGGGACGTGGAGCATGGCCACGGGGCAGCGGTACTCCTGGCGCAACAACTCGAACCACTTCATGAAGGTGAAGCAGCCGGTGTAGGAGAGGAGCAGGAGGTCCGGGTCCGGGAGCCGCGTGCCCGTGGGGCCGATGTTCCCGCTCTTCAGCATCCCGATGTCGCACTTGACATAGGTGCATACGTCCTCCGAGTGGCCCGCCCGCTCCGCCTCTGCGATGTAGGCGGCGGAGCGGTTCCGCATCCCGGACTGCAGGGCGTTGATCTCGGGCAGGACCGGCAGGAGCCCCAGGGCGCCCAGCAGCTCCGTCAGGTTCCCCGGGACGAAGGTGTAGACCACCTTGCGCCCCTCGTCCCTGGCGGCGGCGAGGCGTTCGAAGTGCTCGGCGATCATCCGCTTCTGGCGCTGCTGGCTGGCGTCCTTCACGGCCGCGGTGGCGAGCGGCGTCGTCACGACTCCTTCCCCCACAGCTTCACCGCGTCCGAGAAGGCCCCCGCCTGCTCGCGGATGACCTGGAACTGTCCGGTGTTCTCGGCGAACTTGAAGCTCGTGAACGGTATCCCGGCCCCCTCCAGGGCCCGCTCGAGCATGGGCTGGTCCAGGAGGGCCGGGTCGCAGAACGAGGCCGCGGCGAAGACCACCCCGTCGGCGGCCGCGTCGCAGACCCGCCGCACCAGGGCCACCCCCTTCTCGCCCTCCCCGATGTAACGCGAGGCCATGGCGGTCCCCTGCTCCAGGTAGGCCCGCGCCAGGGCCTCCAGCGGGTCGGCCCCCTCCGGGACGCGGATCTCCCCATCGATGGCGCGCAGGCCGAGCTGGAGGTCGTCGTGGA
Source organism: Planctomycetota bacterium (assembly GCA_016209495.1). GTDB lineage: Bacteria > Planctomycetota > JACQVX01 > JACQVX01 > JACQVX01 > JACQVX01. Next base: position 19,458 of record JACQVX010000012.1, on the reverse strand, counting down.
TGATGTCGCAGCCGGCCCGTTCCAGCGTGAGGACGAGCTCGAAGGGCGGCTGCTCGCAGAACGCGCCCACCAGGACGACGCGTACGTTGTCGCGGTAGCGCACCTCGCGGAGGGCGGCGGCCGCGAGGAATTCCTCCAGGAGCGTCGCGTGTTCCTGGGCCGGGAGGGCTGCCCCCGCGCGGGCGATGAGGTAGGCCTCGGAGGCCCGCACGCGCCACGGCTCACGGGCCCGCAGGGCGTCCATGGCCTCCAGCGCCGCGCGGCGCCGGTTCTCCCGGGCGATGGCCTCGCGGAGCGCGCCGGGCTCCAGGGGCCGGGCCCCGCGCCGCTCCAGCTCGCCGGCGATGCGGCCGAGTTCCCGCACGTAGAAGGCGCCGCCCACCTCCGGGTCGAAGTCCTGGGGCAGGTCCAGGTAGTCGCTGTAGCGGTCCGGGAAGAGGAGCTTCCACATCCCGCCCAGGTTGCGGATCACGTCGCAGATGGAGGGGAAGAGCACCCCGTCCAGGGGCTCCAGGTCCCCCGTCAGGGCCAGCTCGATGGTGCTGCGCGGGATGTGGCAGATGTAGGACTGGAAGTAGGAGTCGCCCCGGATGATGTCCACCTGGTCGCCCCCGCCGAAGAGGGCCACGGCCAGGCAGCCCTGGGCCTCCAGCATGGGGCGGGGGACGTAGACGGGCATGTGGCCGATGGCGAGCCCCCCGGGGTGCCCCGCCTTCCAGGCCCGCACCGTATCGAGGCGGCGGTCCTCCACCAGGGCCCGGGCCCGCGCGAGGCGCGCCTCGCAGTCGCCTAGCGGTCCTGCCATGCCGGCTCCCGCCGCTCCAGGAAGGCCCGGACCCCCTCGTTGCCGTCGTGGCTGGGGAGGAGGTCCCGGAGGTAGCGCCGCTCCATGGCGTCCAGGGGCGCCCCCAGGAGCCCCAGGAGGCCCGAGCCCTCGCGGGCGGCGCGGGTCGCCACGCGCAGGGAGAAGGCGGAGAGGGGGGCGAGCCTCTCCCGGAACCAGCCGCGGAGCGCCTCCGCGGCGTCTCCCTCGGGGGGGAAGATCGCGGCGACGAGGCCCAGCCGCTGCGCCTCCTCGGCCGGGAGCTCCGCGCCGGTGAGGAGGAGCCGCTCCGAGACCGCCCCGCCCAGCCGGGCGGGTCCCAGGGCCGCAAGGACCGGCGGGAAGACCCCCAGGCGCACCTCCGGGCAGCCGAAGGTGGCGGTGCGGGTGGCGAAGACCAGGTGGCAGCAGAGGACGAGTTCGAATCCCCCGCCCAGGCAGCGGCCCTCCACCAGGGCCGCGACGGGGACCGGGTAGGCGGCCACCTCGCGCAGGAGGCCGTGGAAGGCGGCGAGCATCCGCGGGGCCGGCTCCGGCCGGTGCTCCTCGACGGAGGCGCCGAAGGAGAAGTGGCCGCCGGCCCCCTGGATCGCCACGAGCTTGAGGTGGGCCTCGTCCCGGTGGGCGCGAAGCGCCTCCCCCAGCTCGCCCAGGAGGTCCATGGTGAGGACGTTGCCCCGGGGGCGGTCCAGGACGAGGTGGAGGAGCCGGCCGTCCTCCTGATGCGTGACGCGTACCAGGGCCGCGCTCGTTGCTCGCTGCGCGACCTCCGGTCGCTCGCTCATTGGCCCGCCTCGAGCCTGGCCCGGGCCGAGGGCGGGAGGACCGAGCGCACCAGCTCCGCGTCGAAGCGGGCCCCCTCCGCCAGGCGCCGCCGGAGCCCCACGAAATCGATCTCCCGCTCGCCCCGGTCCCCGTGGGCGAAGGCCGAGAAGCCCGCCCAGGCCTCCGTGTTCATGTTCAGGGCGAGCCAGGAGCGGTTCGTCTCGCTGTTGGCGTACCAGTGGGCGAGCTTCTTCTTGCGCAGGCTCTCGAGCGTCTTGCGGGTGCAGTCCGGGAAGGTGTGGAGGAGCCGGGTGACGAGCCGGTCCACCGCCGCGTCCAGGGGCGCGAGATCCAGCGTGGCGCGGGCCGCCAGGGCCTTGCCCTCCTCCAGGGCCTCCCCCTCCTTCCACTCCCCGAAGACCACCCTCCCCAGCTCGTCGGCGTAACGGTCGGTGACGACCGTGGGGTTGGCGATGAGCCGGCCCTCCGGGTCCCGGTAGACCGGGACCACCTCGTTGACCAGGCCCAGGCGCAGCGCCTTGTGGGCCGACCAGGGCTCGCAGAGGACCAGGGACTCGGCGGCGCGGGCGTAGCCCACGTAGAGGTCCAGGAAGTCCGTCGAGCCCCCGTCCGGGGCCGAGCCGTGGACCGGCCCCGCCTGGCCGAAGCGGGCATGGTCCCCCGCCACGGAGAAGTCGCAGGCCATGCCGATCTCCTGCCCCCCGGCGATGCGCATGCCGTTGACGCGGCAGATCACGGGCTTGTCCGAGAGGAGGAGGCCCGTGACCATGTCGTTGAAGAGCCGCATGTACTGGAGGTATTCCAGGGGGCGGCCCGCGTAGTAGGTCGCGTACTCCTCCGTGTTCCCGCCGGTGCAAAAGGCCCGATCCCCCACCGCCGTGAGGACCACCGCCACGGCCCTGCGGTCGGCGCTCGCGCGCCGCAGGGCCAGGGTCACCTCCCGCACCGCCTCGGTGGTGTAGGAGTTGAGCTGTCGCGGGTTGTCCAGGGAGATCCAGACCTGGTGCAGGCCCTCCACGGCCGAGCCCTCCCGGTCCCGGACCGCACGGGTCTCGTATCGGATCGAGCGGAAGCTGTAGCCGGGGACCAGGTCGTGGTCCTTGAGCGTCTCCATGGGTCCGTCTCCTCTCCAGGGCTTAGCGTCTCGGGTCCAGCACCATGCGCCGCGTCAGCCGGTGGGCCGCCATGTCGCCCAGGAGCTCGTTGAGCCGGGACATGGGGGCCTCCTCGACGAAGGGGTCCAGGGCCACGAGGCGGCGGTAGATCAGGCCCAGGACCTCGGGATAGGCCTGGGGGGGGCAGCCCCAGGTCCCGTGGACCGTGGCGTCGAAGGCCATGAGGTTGGAGAGGCGCAGCTCCACGGTGTGGGGGGTGTAGCCCACCTGCACCAGGGTCGCCGCCGGTGCCAGGAGGCCGTAGGCCAGGAGCTGACCCTCGGGGGTCCCGCTGGTCTCCAAGACTCGCAGGCGCAGGGTGGCCAGGCCGAGCCCCTCCAGCCAGGCCTTGACCTCCCGGCGGACCTCCTTGGGCCCGACGGAGCCCACCGCCAGGGTCCGTTCGGCCCCATGGAGGGCCATGAGCCGGAGCCTCTCCCCCTGGACGTCGCAGGCCAGGACGTGGGCCCCCAGGGCGTGGGCCACCTGGATCGCGAAGCCCCCCACCCCGCCGGCGCCCACCACGACGACCGCGTCCCCCTCGCCGGCACCGGAGCGCCGCAGGGCCTGCCAGGCCGTGGAGACGGCATCCGCCACCACGCAGAGGCGTCGCAGGTCCAGCTCGCCCGGGGCGTCGTCCAGGGGGACCAGGGGGGCGCCGGGGACGAGCATGTGGGTCGCGAAGCCGCCATGGACGTCGTTGCCCGGCATCCGCTGGCGAGGGCAGGCGTTCCCCCGTCCGGCGCGGCAGAAGGGGCAATCCCCGCAGGGGAGGACCGCGGGCACGAGGACCGGCCGGCCCAGGAGGTGGGCCTGCCCCTCCCCGGCCGCCGTGACCGTGCCCATGACCTCGTGGCCCAGCACCAGGGGGAGCGGGTGCCGGGTGGGGACCGAACCCGAGGCGAAGCCCAGGTCCGTGTGGCACAGGCCGCAGGCCCCCACCGCCACGAGGACCTCCCCGGGACCCGGGGGGGCAAGCTCGATGGCGCGTCGGGCCAGGGGTCCGCCCGGGGAGTCCAGGAAGTAGGCCTCCGCGGCCGTCGTCACCTTGCGCCTCCCGAAGTCGCCGGCCCCCAACCTCGCCGGATGGTAGACACGGCGGGGCGGGTTGGCAATGCCGGTGCCGGCGCGCGGGGAGGGGCCGCCCAGGCGGCCCCGCGGCGCCGGGACGGTCGGGCCGGGGATTCCTTCGCGCCGCCGTGGAAAGCCCCGCCGGGCCTCCATGGCGGACTCCCTCCGGCCTCCGTACAATCCCGGCGCGGAGGCGCCGGCACCGGGTGTGCGCCGCCCTGCGGCGCGAGGCATCAGGAGGCAGGAAGGGAATGGAACGCATCCTCGTCGTCGAGGACGAGCGGCTCGTGCGCTGGAGCCTCGAGCAGCGGCTGCGGGAGGAGGGCTACGAGGTCGCCCTGGCCGAGGACGCGCGGGGGGTCGAGCCGGTCCTGGAGCAGGAATCGGTGGACCTGGTCCTCCTGGACATGCGTCTTCCCGATGCGGACGGGCTCTCGGTCATGCGGCGGGTCCTGGAGCGGCAGCCCGCGGCCATGGTCATCATCATGACGGCATACAGCACCGTGGAGACCGCGGTGGAGGCCATGAGGCTCGGGGCCTACGACTACATCCACAAGCCCTTCGACATGGACGAGATGGTCCTCACGGTGCGGAAGGCCCTGGAGACCACCCGGCTGCGCCGGGAGGTCCAGAGGCTACGCGACGATCAGAGGCGGCGCTTCGGCGTGGAGGGCATGGTCGGGGCGACGCCGCGGATGCTCCAGGTCTTCGACCTCGTCGAGCGCATCGCCCAGAGCGACGCCACCACGGTCCTGGTCCAGGGGGAGAGCGGGACCGGGAAGGACCTGGTGGCCAAGGCCATCCACTTCCGGAGCGCGAGGTCGGAGCGGCCCTTCATGAATATCACCTGCACGGCGCTCACCGAGACGCTCCTGGAGAGCGAGCTCTTCGGCCACGAGAAGGGGGCCTTCACCGACGCGCGGGAGCAGAAGAAGGGGCTCTTCGAGCTGGCCGACGGCGGGACCGTCTTTCTGGACGAGATCGGCGACATGCCCATGGCCCTCCAGTCGCGCCTCCTGCGCGTCCTGGAGGACAAGTCGTTCAAGCGGGTGGGCGGGACCCGGGACCTCCGCGTGGACGTCCGCATCGTGGCCGCCACGAACAGGGAGCTGGAGAAGCTGGTGGCGGACGGCCGATTCCGCAAGGACCTCTACTACCGGCTCCAGGTGATCCCCATCTATCTCCCCCCCCTGCGGGAGCGCCGGGAGGACGTGATCCAGCTGGCGGAGCACTTCATCGACGGATTCAACCGCGAGTTCCGGAAGCGGGTGCGGGGCCTGACCGACGAGGCCCGCGACTCCCTCCTGGAACACGACTGGCCCGGGAACATCCGCGAGCTGCGCAACATGGTCGAGCGGGCCATGATCCTGGGGCGGGGCGAGGTCCTGGAGGTGGGGGACCTCTTCCTGAACGGCCCCCGGGGCGGACTGGTCCGCGAGGGGCCCGCCTTCGTGCTCCCGCGGGAGGGGCTGGACCTGGAGCAGCTCGAGAAGGACTTCCTCGTCCAGGCCCTCACCTATACCCGGGGCAACCAGACCCGGGCCGCCTCGCTCCTGGGGATGAACCGGGACCAGGTCCGCTACCGACTCGAGAAGTTCGGGATGTCGGTGGATGCCTTCCACGACGAAGGCTGACCCGGGACCGGCGCCGGACTTCGCCCTCTCCCCCCTGGTCGCCATCTGGGAGCTGACCCAGGCCTGCGACCTCGCCTGCGTCCATTGTCGGGCCGAGGCCCGGCCCTGGCGCGACCCCCGGGAGCTGACCACCTGGGAGGGCTTCCGGCTCATCGAGGCAGTGCGAGGCTTCGGGTCCCCCATCCTCGTCCTGAGCGGGGGCGATCCGCTCAAGCGCCCCGACGTCCACGACCTGCTCCGCCATGCCCGGGACGTGGGCCTCCGGGTGGCCGTGACCCCCTCGGGGACGCCCCTCCTGGACGAACGGGCGGTGGGCGACCTCCGGGAGGCCGGGGCAGATCTCCTGGCCCTCAGCCTGGACGGCTCCACGGCTGAGGTCCACGACCGCTTCCGACAGGTGCCGGGGTCCTACGAGGCGACGCGCAGGGCCCTGGAGGAGGCCCGGCGCCTGGGGTTCCCCCTGCAGGTCAACACCACCGTCTCCTGCCACAACGCCTCGGACCTGAGCGCCATCGCCGTCCTGGCGCGCAGGCTTGGGGCGGTCCTCTGGTCGGTCTTCTTCCTCGTCCCCACCGGCCGCGGCCGCCACGGGCAGGCCCTCTCGCCCTGGGAGCAGGAGCGGGTCTTCCACCTGCTATACGACCTGAGTCGGGCCCTGGGGCTGGAGATCAAGACCACGGCGGCCCCGCCCTACCGGCGGGTCGTCCTCCAGCGCCAGGCGCTGGAGCGCGAGGCCGCCGCCGCGGCGACCGCCGCGGGACTGCCGGAGGTGCCGCCCCGGGGCGGCCGGACCGGCGCGGGGGTCAACGACGGGAACGGCTTTCTCTTCGTGAGCCACACCGGCGAGGTCTGCCCCAGCGGCTTCCTCCCCCTCTCGGCCGGGAACGTGCGCGACCGCAACGTGGTGGAGATCTACCGGGACTCGGATCTCTTCCGCGCCCTGCGGGACCCGGACCGGCTGAAGGGGAGGTGCGGCCGCTGCGAGTTCCGCGAGGTGTGCGGCGGGGCGCGCTCCCGGGCCTATGCCCGGACCGGGGACGTCCATGCCGCGGACCCTTACTGCGCCTACGCGCCGCCGGCGGGTTCCTGAACCGGGCCCGATGCCAGGCGGGCCTCGAGGTCGGGGATGGGCCGGTAATGGAGTTCCTTGCCGACCTTCGTGACGTGCAGGAGGCCCAGTTCGACGAGACCTGCGAGGTCCCGGAGGGCGGTCGGACGGCTTACCTCGAAGGTGCGGATCACGCCTGTCGCCGTGAAGGCGTGGTGCGGGTCCTTGACGGCCCCCATCACCAGGAGGCGCTGTCTCAGGCCGAGGGCTGGCCACCGTCGGAGCATCGACGCCGAATCCCTCTCGGAGCGGATCTTCCTCCGGACGAAGCGGCCCAGGCGATCGATGGCCTCCCTCACGACCTTCATGTAGTAGAGGACGAAGTAGGTGAGGTCGCCCGTCTGCTCGGAGTGGATGAACGCCCGGTAGTACTGGGCCGGGGACGCCCGGATCGCCTGCGAGAGGCTCAGGTAGCGGAAGAGGTCGTACCCGCGCCTCCGCACGTACCAGTAGAAGAGGGCCCGGGCCGTCCGGCCGTTGCCGTCCGCGAAGGGGTGCTCGTAGGCGAGCTGGAAGTGGAGGATCGCCCCCTTCACGAAGGCAGGGAGGGACGGTTCGTCGGCGTTGGCAAAGGCGCACAGGAGCTTGATTCGTTCCGGGAGCGCCTCCGCGGGGGGAGGGGTGTGGACCGCTCGCCCCTCCTCCTCGTCGTACACGTAGGCCCGGGTGTCGCCCGGGCCCTGGATCCGTCCCTCGTCCTCGGGGTCTCGGAGCGTCCCCTCCGAGATCGTCCGGTGTAGCTCCTCGATGAGCGTCCGGCACAAGGGCTCCTTCAGCCGGTCCTCGATGAGGCGCATCGCCCGGTAGTTGTTGAGGACCATCCGCTCCCCCCTGTGCCGGGGGGGCGTGCCGCGCCGGAGCATGGCGAGGGCGTCCCGCCGCGTCGTCGGCGCGCCTTCGAGGAGGCTCGACTCGATGGCCTCGTCCGCCAGGATCTCGCGCCCGTACTCCAGCGCCCGGGCTGGGGTCACCTCTCTGCCCATCAGGCCCAGGGGATCGCGCGCGAGGGCCTCGATGGTCAGGAGGTCCTCCACGACCTGCTCGTGCGACCACCAGACCCGGAGGGTCGCATCGCGCGAGTCCTGGAGTGGGAGGGTCAGGCTCTGCCATCGCCGGAACCAATCCAGGCATCCCCAGAGATCCTCGGCCTTGACGCCCCTGGGGAGGGCCTTTCGGCGGAGGTCGTCCCAGGCCACGTAGCTTCGTTGGAGTTGGTGGATGAGGCCCGCAGAGTCCCACACGCGCCGGATGGAAGTCACCGCGGTGCTCGACGTGACGGGCGGAGGGGCCTGGGGGAGCCTCATCGAGGGCGGGGGGCCTCCCTTTCACACGATAACACACGATAACATACGGTAACATTGTAATCGTGCAGGCCTCCCGGTCCACGAAACGATTTCAATGATATCGAATGGAATCGTTTGAAATCGACCCGCGATGGCTGCGGGGCGGCGTCCGGCGGGCCCGCCCTCACGCCTCGTCCCAGCGGCGCTCCCGCTCCGTGCGGTCCGCCTCCGACCTCCGGGCGGCGTGGGCCGCCGACTGGTCCAGGTAGCCCCCCACGTCCCGCCAGAATCGCTCCACCAGGGACTTCAGGTGCACCCCGCCGATGAACTGCGCCGGGGGGCGGTATTCGAGGGGCTCGCCCTCCGGGATGCCCGCCTGGCCGAGGATGGCTCGTACCGTCTCGTCCACGGTCCGGAGCACCCGCCACACGCCCGGCAGGGCCTCGAGGCCCCCGGCCCGCTTCTCCGGCAGGCTCAGCAACCAGGCCTCCAGGGGCCGCAACGCCTCCTGGACCTTCTCCGCGGTCGAGCGCGCGGCCTCGCGGGTGGCCGCCTTGAGCCGCGCCAGCTTCTGGCGCGATAGGGCGTCGGCCGCCGCCCCCGCCGACACGAAGCGGCTGCGCACGCTTCGTTCCACGTACTGCGGCAGGTCCGTCGCCAGGATATCGACGATGGCCCGCACGTCGGCCTCGAGCCGCTCCCGGGCCCGCTCCAGCGCGTCTCCCTCGCCGCTCTCCTTCTTCGTGCTCACCGAGACTCCTCCTCGCCCTCGCGCTGCCGTTCATAGGGGACCCGCATCCGCATCCGCAACTCTCTCCTCCACGCGGCCGAGCGCCGGCCCATGTGGGCGAGCGCCGGGTCGGCGAGGCAAGGCCAGGCAGGCAGCCGGAGATCCGGCCACTCGGGCCTCACCCACGGGGCGCGCACCCTCGCCGGTGGGGCCCCGGGGGGCGCGGGTCTCCAGGTGGGACGGAGGACCCAGGGCTCCTTCACCCGGCGCAGGGCCTCGCCCAGCCAGCCAGGGGGCACCCGCGTCCCGGGCTCCCCAGGGAGTCGTGAAGGAATGACCGCCGCCGGGATCGGACGCTGGGCCAGCGCTCGGCGGATCGGCCCGGGCGGCGTGCGCCGGCGCCCCGGAGGCGCGTAGATCCGGTCCAGCCTCGCGAGGGCTGGCGCCAGGATCGTCGACCACTCCCTCTCGCGCTCGTCCACGCCCATCCTCCGGGTCGGCGCAGTATATCCCCGATCCAAACCCCGTCCCCCGGGGAAATACCGTTTGACTTGCCCCAGGGCCACCGTTAGAAAGTGGCCGCTCGCTGGGGGGAGACGCGTCGCCGGCGGACGCGTGGTGCGTGCGTCTCCCTCGGCTCCGAAGGGACACCCGGGGATGGCCAGCCCGACGATCCTGCGCGACGTGACCGCGGCCCTTACCCGCGCCCTGGCGGAGGGCCTGGGCGAGGGTGCCGGCCGGCCGGCGCAGGTGCTGGACTCGCTGCCCCCGCAGGACACCCCCGCGGCCCCGGCGCTCAGCGTCTTGCTCTACCAGGTCGCGGAGAACGCCATGCTTCGGAAGCGGGAACGGACGGTGGAGGAGGAGACCGGGGAGGGAGGCGAGGTCCGCGAGTTCTATCGCTGGCCCCCCCTGGTCCTGGACCTCCGCTACCTGGTCTCCGCGTGGGCGAAGGACGTCCTGGCGGCCCAGGGTCTCCTGGGACGGGCCCTGCAGGTCCTCCATGACACGCCGCTCCTCGGGGTGGTCTCGGAGGAGGAGGGGCCGGTCGTGCACGAGCCCTCGCTGAAGCCTTACCCGATGGACGTGGACACCCTGGGGGGACTCTGGCGCACCCTGGGGCGTGCCTATCGGCCCGCCTTCGCATACCAGGTGACGGTCATCCTGCCCTCGGAGCGCAAGGAGTACCTGACCCGGGTGCGAGAGCGCGTGGTGGACATGAGGCGGAAGTCTTGATAGCTCGGGGGGGCGGCCTCGGCGGCCCCCCCCCGATGTCCCCCCCCGCTCGGGGGGGCGGCCTCGGCGGCCCCCCCCGTGGGGGTCATCAGAGAGGCGGTCCGACCTGGGGACGGCGTGAGGCCGGCAGCCCCCGGGCGGCCTGGAGGAAATGCGATGCCGGAGTATCTGTCGCCTGGCGTATACGTGGAGGAGGTCGACCGTGGCACCAAGCCCATCGAGGCGGTGGGTACGAGCACGGCGGCCTTCATCGGGCAGTCCGCCAAGGGACCGGTGAACGAGTCCGTGTTCATCACGAACTGGAGCCAGTTCACCCGGACCTTCGGCGACTTCAAGGACAGCCCCTACCTGGCCCATGCCGTCTACGGCTTCTTCAACAACGGCGGCTCCCGCTGCTTCGTGAACAACGTGGGCGGCCTGGACGGCGCCGCGGCGGTGGCCGGCGAGGAGGGCGCGAAGCCCGCCAAAGGCAAGGCGGCCCCCGCCAAGGGGGGTGGCGCGGCCGACCTGCCCAAGCTCTTCATCGGGGAGGACCACGGCCCCGGGGCGCGCAGTGGGCTGAAGTGCTTCGAGGAGATCGACGAGATCAGCCTGGTGGCGGCGCCGGGGATGACGGACCCGGCCATCCAGGACGCCCTCCTCACCCACTGCGAGCTGAAGAAGGACCGCTTCGCGATCCTCGATTCCGCGGAGACCATCGAGAAGGGCGGTGTGGACAAGCTCGGGAAGCCCCGCGATACCCAGTACGGGGCCTACTACTTCCCCTGGATCCAGGTCTACGACCCGAACAAGGGCAACATCTTCGTCCCGCCCTCGGGCCACATGACCGGGATCTACGCCCGCAGCGACACGGAACGCGGCGTCCACAAGGCCCCGGCCAACGAGATCGTCCGCGGGGCCCTGGGGCTGAAGTACACCATCAGCAAGGGCGAGCAGGACATCCTGAACCCCAAGGGCATCAACTGCATCCGCGACTTCTCCAAGCGCGGCCGCGGTATCCGGGTCTGGGGGGCCCGCACCCTCTCCAGCGACGCCTCGTGGCGCTACATCAATGTACGCCGCCTCTTCATCATGGTGGAGGCGTCCATCGAGATCGGGACCCAGTGGTGCGTGTTCGAGCCCAACGACCACACCCTGTGGAAGAAGATCACCCGCGACATCAAGGCCTTCCTCTACCGCGTGTGGCGCAGCGGCGCCCTCTTCGGCCAGTCGCCGGAGGAGGCCTTCTATGTGAAGTGCGACGACGAGACCAATCCCCCGGCGGTCCGGGACGCGGGGCAGGTCATCGTCGAGATCGGGCTGTGCCCCGTGAAGCCGGCCGAATTCGTGATCTTCCGGATCGGCCAGTGGCAGGGCGGGTCGGACATCGCCGAGTAAGGAGTCTCCAAGGGAGGCGGACCCATTCTCGGGGGGGTCGCCCGTGCGGCGCTCCCCTGATGTCCCCTCTCGGGGAGGGGGGGCGTGAAACCCGCCCCCTCTGCCAACGGTTGTAGTCCTATGGGTGTTTCTCGGCCCATGGTGGTGGCGGATTTTCCCAGGAGTAGCTAAGGAGGACGGACATGGCTGGTGGGAACTCGAGCGGTCACTCGACCGATGTGATGTCCAACTGCAAGTTCCTGTTGGAGATCAACGGGATCACAGGCGACCCCAAGAATGTCGTCGGTGGCTTCACCAAGATCTCCGGCGGCAACGCGGAGTGCGAGGTGCAGGAGTATGCCCAGGGCAACGACCCCCACAAGCGGAAGCGCCCGGGTCGCAAGACGTACTCGAACCTCGTCCTGGAGGGGGGGTACACCAACGACGACTTCCTCTGGAAGTGGTGGGAGAAGGTCCTGAAGGGCGAGACGGACATCTACCGGGACGGCTCCGTCATCCTGCTGGACGACACGGGCAACGAGGTGGGCCGGTGGAACTTCTTCGAGTCCTGGCCGTGCAAGTGGGACGGCCCGGAGCTCGACGCCGAGAGCGACGCCATCATGGTGGAGAAGGTCGAGCTGGCCATCGAGCGGCTCGAGAAGGCGTAAGCCGTCCTAGAGAGCTGGGGGGGCCCGCGGCACCGGCGCGGGCTCTCGCCATTGGGTGGCTGCGTAGCGCGGAGGCAGCCTGGAACGGGCGAGCACCCGGAGGTTGAGAGCGAGCCATGACCCTGCAGACCGAGTACGAGTTCACGCTCCCCAAGGGCTACGTGGATGGCGAGGGGACCCTGCACCGCAAGGGGATGATGCGCCTGGCCACGGCCAAGGACGAGATCGCCCCTCTCTCGGACGTGCGCGTCCAGAAGAACAGGGCCTACCTGGTCATCAGCCTCCTCGCCCGGGTGATCACGAAGCTCGGCGAACTGAAGGAGGTGAACACCGGGGTCGTGGAGAACCTTTTCTCCACGGACCTGGCCTACCTACAGGACTTCTATCGCCGGATCAACGAGGACGGTTCCAGCAGCATCGAGGTGAGTTGCCCGGAGTGCGAGCACAGCTTCGAGGTGGACCTGGGCACCCTGGGGGAATAGCAAGCTACCCCCTGGAGCACATCCTCCAGGAGGTAGCCTATGTCGGGTACCACTTCCACTGGTCCCGGGAGGAGATCCTGGGGATGCCGCACGCCGAGCGTCATGCCTGGGTCAAGGAGATCTCGGATATCAATCGGAGGATCAACGAGGGGAAGGGCGAGGGTGGGGGGCGGCCGTCCGTCGGACCTAGCCCTTTCGGCGGCTAGGGCGAGAGGGCCAGGCAAGGGGGCCAGGTAGGGGGGGAGGTCCCAGATGAAAGAGTTTCGCTCCCCGGGCCTCTACTTCGAGCGGGCGGACAGTCGTTCCTACGCGATGGAGCGTTCGCCGACCCATGTGGTCGGCTTTCTCGGCCTCGCCTCCCAGGGTCCCATCCATGTGCCTGTCCACCTGACGAGCTGGCGCGCATTCCAGGACACCTTCGGCGCCCACACCCCTGATTCCTTCCTGGCCTACGCGGTCTTCGGCTTCTTCAACAACGGTGGGACGGAGTGCCACGTGGTCCGGGTGGCCCACGGGGGCGACCCGGAGGAGGAGGCCAACGCCTGCCGCGCCCACCTCACCCTGAAGGACCGGCGCGCCGAGGATCTGCTCCGGGTCGACGCCCTGCATGAGGGGGTGACCGGGAACTCCATCCGGGTGCGCATGGGGGCCGCCTCGCGAGTGAGGCGCACTGCCCTGGCCGCGCCACTCCTGGCCGGGGATCGCTCGGCGACCCTGGAGTCGGCCCGCGGTTTCCACGAGGGCTCGGTGGTCCGGCTCTCCGACGAGGCGGGCAGCGAGTACAGGACCGTCGCCGCGGTCCGGGGGCCCAGGGTGGAATGGGAGCGGCCCCTGGGGCGCTCGTACCCTGACGACTCGACCCTGGTGGAGACGGCCGCGTTCTCCCTGGCCGTTTCCCGGGGGGGCGAGGTGGAGCGCTACGACGACCTCTCCATGGACCCGCGCCACCCGCGCTTCGTCGAGGAGGCGGTGAACCGGGCCTCGCGGCTGGTCCGCGTGCGCCTCCTCAGGGAGGCGGAGGCCGTGGAGGCCCTGGAGGCCGGCGCGGGGGGGGAGGCCGGTCCGGCGGGCCCCGATCCCGGGGAGGAGGAGCCCGCGGGCGACGTCGGCCCGGAGGAGACCTTCGTCATCCTCGACGCGGACGAGTTCGAGCGCGTCCTGCCGGCCCGCCCCCATCCCGACGATGAGGAGGGCAGGATCGAGAACCCCTACGCCATGACGGCGGCCGTCGAGGCGGCCCTGCGGGGAGGGCGGGACGGCCAGGGACGCATCACCGCGGCCGACTTCATCGGCGGGGGCTCGGGGCCGGCCGAGCGCCGCGGGCTTGCGGTCTTCGAGGAGGTGGAGGAGGTGGGCCTCCTGGCCGCTCCCGACCTGCACATGGCCATGGCGCGCTCCGAGGCCTTCGGGGCGGTGGAGGGGCTCGTCGCGGTGCAGCAGGCCATGGTCGCCCAGTGCGAGCGGTTCGGGGATCGCTTCGCGGTCCTGGACCCGCCCGAGGGTCTCTCGCCGGAGGCCATGCTGGACTACCGGGCCCGCTTCGACACCTCCTACGCCGCCATCTACTATCCGTGGCTGCGGGTCATGGACCCCCTGGACCTGGACGGCAGCGGGACCCGCCTGGTCCCCGCCACGGGCCACGTCCTCGGGATATACTCGGACCAGGACCTGAGGCTGGGGGTGCACAAGGCCCCCGCCAACGTCATGGTCGAGGGCGGCATCGCCCTGGAGCGGCCCGTGGGGGACGACCTCCAGGCGGAGCTGAACGTGGAGGGGGTGAACTGCCTCCGGGTCTTCCCGGGCCGCGGGCTCAGGGTCTGGGGCGCGCGGACCCTCTCGAGCGACAGCCAGTGGCGGTTCATCAACGTGCGCCGTCTCTTCATCATGATCGAGCAGTCGGTCCGTCACGGGCTGCAGTGGACCGTCTTCGAGCCCAACGGCCCCATGACGTGGAAGGCCATCACCCGGACCGTGGGGGCCTTCCTCCTGGACATCTGGAAGGAGGGCTACCTCCAGGGGCAGACCCCGGAGGAGGCCTTCTACGTGAAGTGCGACGAGGAGACCAACCCGGCCGAGGGCCGCGACGTGGGCGAGGTGGTCACGGAGATCGGGCTGGCCGCCGTCCGGCCCGCGGAGTTCATCGTGGTCCGCATCGGCCAGCGTACGCGGGATATCGTGACCGAGGAGCCGGTCTCCTGAGAGGGGCGAGCCATGGCGACGGGCAAGCGCAAGATCCCCTACCAGGCCTACCGATTCATCGTGGAGGTGGACGGCATCGCGCTGGCGGAATTCTTCAGCGCCACCGGCCTCCACACCGAGACGGAGGTCCTGGAATTCCAGGAGGGGGGCGAGAACCAGAAGGTGCACAAGCTGGTGGGGCAGACGAAGTACACCAACATCGTCCTCAAGAGGGGCGTTACCGAATCCATGGACCTGTGGAAGTGGCGCCAGGAGGTGGTCCAGAACGCCGGCGGCATCCAGCGGAAGAACGGCTCGGTCATCATGACCGAGCAGAACGGTGACGAGGTCTACCGCTGGAACTTCGTGCGGGGCTGGCCGTGCAAATGGGAGGGCCCCGAGTTCGACGCCAACGCCGACGGCCTGGCCATAGAGGCCCTGGAGATCGCCCACGAGGGCATCGAGATGGTCAAGGGAGGCGGTCAGTCCAATGGCTAGCGTGAAGGCACTCAAGCGGCGGGTCCTGGCCGAGCGGGAACGGCTGGAGGAGAGGGTACGGCAGGCGTCGAGGCTCAAGGCGAGCGACCGGGAGCGGCTGCGCCGGGACCTGGATCGCCACAACCGGGACGTGGAGGAGGTGAACCGCGACGCGGAGCGGTCCCGGCTCCAGGGGCGCACGCGGGCTCTGCAGGCGGACCGGGATCGGCTGCGGTCCGACGTGGAGGACCTCCTGCACCACGAGGGCGCGGGCTGGGCGCCTCTCCGGCGGGCCCTGCGGGCCCTGGTGCAGCGCTGGCAGCGCGCGGGCTATCGCCCGGGCCGCATGCCGGCGGGGGGGAAGGCCCTGGACCTGGTGGCCTGCGCCGCGGAACTGCACCGGACGGCGGAGGCGAACCGGACGGCCGGGGCCGACGGGGCGCCTTCCGACGGCGAGGTGGAGGAGCTATCGAGGCTCCTCGCGCGGATGCGCCAGCAGGTCGCTCGGGACGAGAAGGACCAGGCCCGGCGCCTGCGCGAACTGGCCCGCGGGGCCGCGGGCGACCGCACGGCCCGGGACTTCCTGGACGAGGTCCAGGGGGTCATCGAGCAGGAGGCGCGGCGCAAGAGGGAGATCCTGGGCTGATCCACTGATTCGCGGGGGGGCGGCCTCGGCGGCCCCCCCCGATGTCCCCCCCTCGGCGGGGGGGAAGGGGCTCTGATTCTCGGGGGGGCGGCCTCGGCGGCCCCCCCCCGATGTCCCCCCCCGGGGGACGTGGGAGGTTCGATGGAGGTGGAGGCTGCCAGCTGGCGTGCGCGGGTGGTCCAGGCCGAAGACCTCCTGGCCCGGTGGCGCGCCCGTCGCGACCCCGGGGATCGCGCCGCCGTCGTGGAGGCCTATCGCGGGCTCATCGCCGAGGCCTCGGGCCTGGTGGAGGCCGAGGTCCGCTTCGACCCGGACGCCCAGGTAGGCTCCACCATCGTCATCCTCAAGGGCGAGGGCCCCTCCGCCGGGGTGGAGGTGATCTACGGCCCCGCGGCCGTGGCGGCCCGCGGCCCCGAGTACACGCGCGAGCATGTCCTCCCCCGGGAGGCAAGGCGTGGGCGCCTCCTCGTGGAGATGCTCGGCGCCCTCCCGGAGGCGGCCCTGGCCCGGGCCTTGGGGGTCGTGGCCCGGCACTATCGGTTGGTGGGCGAGCCGGAGGAGCGCACGCGCATAGCCGCGCGGGTGCTGCGTTCGTGGCGTACGCGGTTCGGGGCGGGTGCCCTGCGCACGGAGGCCCTGCGCGAGGCCTACCGGGCCGCCTGGGCCGGGACGGACCTGGAGCCCGAGCTGGAGGGCGAGGCCGCCCGCGCCGCGGTCCTGGCCGGGGCGCTCCCCGCCGACGGGGCGTGGGACCTGGGGCGGGACCTGACGCGGCGCTACGAGGGGGACGGGGGACCCGCCGCGTCCTGGGCGACGCTGGACTTCCTGGAGTCCGTGGCGGCCCGCTTCGAGCACCGGGACGCCTTCGTCCTGGAAGGCCCGCTTTCACGCCTGGGCGAACCGGGGCTGGCCTCCCTTCTCGAGGGCGCGTGGTGGCCCGACCGCGGCGGGGAGCTGGACCCCCTGCGGCCCCTGGAGGCGGACGCCTTCGTCCTGCTGGAATCCCCTGGCGCCGGCTCGCAGGGGGAAGCGGCCCTGGGGCTGGGCACACCGGGGGGGCGGCGCGCGCGGTCGCGCCGCGATCGAGGGGTGTCGGGCGACCTGGCCCCCCTCTCCCTCGAGGCCCTGGAGGGGCCCCGGGCGCCCCGGGGGAAGGGTCGAGCGCCGGCCGCGGGCCGCCGCCTGGGCCTCGGGACCTCGGGTGGCCCTCCGGTGGGCGGGGCGGCCCAGGTGTCGGGCTGGGGGCGATTCCCCAGGGCCCTGGGCTATCTCGCCTCCGGGACTGGCCTCGGGCTGGAGGCGCCCCGGGCGGGCCGTCAGGGACGAGCCGCCGCCAGGAGGCACGGCCCCCCGGCACCTCTGGGGGCCGCCGTGACCCTTGCCGGCCTCGCCACCGCCTCGCCCGCGCGGAAGGGGCCCGTCGTCGGAGGGCTGGATCCCGACGGCCTCGCCGTCCCTCGCCCCCTGGCCGCGACGGGTGCGGGTCGCGCCGGGGTTCGGCTCCATGGCCTGGGTGCCTTCGGGGGGTGGCCGGGACGCATCGCTCGGGGCGGCGCCTGGCGGGAGGCCGCGCACCCCCTGCAGGCCGCCGTGGCCGCGGCCCGGGCCTGGGGCCACGGGGCCGTGTCGACCCGGGCACCGGGGGTGCGCGGTTTCGACCTACCCCTGGCCGTGCCCGCGGCCCGCGCCATGACCGAGGGCGCGCCGCTGGCCGGCTGGGCGGGAGGCGTGGGCCTCCCTCCTCGCGAGCTGCGGCGTCTCCAGGCGGTCCTCCGGGGCACTCGGGACCGGGCAGGGAGGCCGTACACCCGGCGGGCCCGGACCTCCTCCGCTGGATCGGTCGGCGCCCGGAGGGGGGGCGTGGGGGTTGGCGCCACCCCGCCGCGGCCCGGGATCGAGGAGGCGCGGCACCCTCGGCCGCCGGCCGGGGTGCCGCCCGACCTGGCCCGCTTGCGCGCCCTCGGGGCATTCGGGACGCCGAGGGCGGGGGCCCGCTGGAAGGCCGCCCCTGTGTCCGGCAGCCCGGGGCCCAGCGCGCCCCGGGGAGTGACCTCGGGAAGGGCCTACCCCGGTTCCCCGCGCCTCTCCCGCGCCGCCCTGGCCATGGCGGGGACGGACCTCGGTGCCGTGGAGGGCCTCGACCTCGCGAGGCGCGACCTCTGGCCCTCCGTCGTCGACCGACGACGGCCGCGGCCGACGCGTTCCCGGGGATCCGCAGAGCGGGTGGGGAGGCCGGGGACCCGCGAGGCGGGTGGCCGGCCTGGACGGCCGCTCCTCGCTCGGCTGGCCTGCGGCTGGCCTGCGCTCGAAGGCCACGAGGGCCTCGGCCTCGCGTTGCTCGGCCTGCGGTCCTCCGCCGGCACCCGTCCCCGCTCCGCCCGGACGGGTCCCCGCCTCGGGACGCAGCCGACGCTGCCCCGGGGATCCGCAGAGCGGGTGGGGAGGCCGGGGACCCGCGAGGCGGGTGGCCGGGGACCCGCGCAGCGGGTGGGGAGGCCGGGCACCCGCGAGGCGGGTGGCCGACCTGGAGGGCCGCTCCTCGGCCGGCGGACGGGGGCCCGTGGTCCGGGCTTCGGTCGATACCGGCTCATGGGCGTGAGCGGGCCTGCTGCCGCGTCGCCGGTCTGGCCGGAGGCCGTTCACGCCGGGGTCCATGCCGCACGGGGCGGTGCGTCACGCTACGCCTACGCGCTCAGGCCTGGCGTGGTGCGGCACCCCCCGCGCCTCGCGCGCCCCGTGCCGGCGGGTCTTTCGGGCGCCCATGCCTCCCTGCAGGGCCCGTACGCGGTGGAGGACCTCGGCCTCGCGAAGTTCGGCCCGCGGCCTTCCGTCGGCACCCGTCTTCGCCTCGCCCGGACGGGTCCTCGCCTCGCGCGCTCCGGCGCCTTCCTGGCGCCGGCCAGGCGCCAGGGAAGGCCCGGCGGGCCGCTCACCCCTCGACGGGCATCCGGTCGAGGGGGCCTCGACGCGAGTGTCGTGGCGAGGTCGTCTGGCTCGCCTCGCTTCCCCCGTAGGACCGGTCGGGGGTGGGTCGGTGCCGGTGGCGGGGTGCAGGGAACGCCCCGCGCACTCCAGGCGTTGCCGGGCTTGCCTCCGCGCCACGGACCTGGCCCGGGATGGGTCCCCCGGGCCGTCGCGGGCCGGTGGTTGGGGGGTCGGTTCGCGCCACCCATTCTGTCGGGCCTCGCGGGGACTCGCGCGCTTCGGGGGCACGCGGGTCACCCGGGGAAGCCGGGCCTCGTCCGGACGTCCCGGCCCCGGCGTCCCTCCCTGCTGCCCCGCCCCTTGGGAGGCACGGGACGGGGCTTCCCCTGGGACGTCGCCACCCCTCGAGGCACCCGGGCCGCCGATCGCTCAGGCCCTCCGGCGCCGGGGACCGCCGTCCGCCGGATCACGACGAGGGGGGAGGCGGTGGAGCAAGGGCAGTCCGTCGAGGCCCTCGGGCCGCGAGAGGCGGCGTGGGGCCCCGGGAGGGTGGAGCCCCCCCGGGGACGAGCCGCCGGCAGGTGGCCGGCGGCGACGACGCCGTGGCCCGGCAGCCCTGGCCCGGTCCTGGCGGTCCCGTGGGCCGGCCTTCCCGGGCGTTCGCCATCCCTCGGCCTGTCACGGGCATCGGCGCCGGGCCAGGGGTGGCGCTGGACGCAAGCCCTGCCCGGTCGGACCTCGGCCCCGACCTCTCATGGCCGCGTCGCGACCTCGCGGGCGGTGCGACGCGCCACCGGAGGCATGACACCCGGGCGGCCGTCGTCCCGCAGGTCCAATAGCTCGGGGGGCGGCCTCGGCAACCGCCCCCCGATGTCCCCCCCTCGGCGGGGGGGAGGGGCTC
>JACQVX010000067.1 GCA_016209495.1 Planctomycetota bacterium | reverse complement strand
GCCGGCGGTCCAACAAGTCCCTCGCTTCGCTCGGCCGCTCTCGCGGCCGGCGGTCCAACAAGTCCCTCGCTTCGCTCGGGACATCTCCATGCCATGGTTTCGCCCGCGGGGGTCCGTCCCCTCCGGTGGCTGGATCCGCCCGTGGCCGTGGGTGTCACGGTGGAGGCGGGGGGGCAGCCGGTAGGGCTTTGCCTCCCGCCGGGGTTGGCGACGGACCAGGGCCATGGGGGGGACATCGGGGGGGGGCATCTGCGCCCCCCCCCGAGCAATTACACCGGCCTGCGGCGGCTCGTGGGATATGGGCCTCTGGAGCGTATCGACGCCGGGGCCTGGGAGGACCAGGAGGTGCGCAGGGACTACTACCAGGTGGAGGACGAGGAGGGGACCCGGTGGTGGATCTACCGGGACCGGAGGCTGACGCCGGGGGCCGGCGTCAGCCGGGCCCCGGCGGGGGGGGAGGAGGGGGGTTGGTACCTTCAGGGGATGTTCGCCTGAAGGCCTGTGCATCGAATGACGAGTGACGAGTGTGGGGTCGGGCATGGCCACGCCGACTCCCATGGCTACGGCCGTGAACGAGTGCAGGCATAGGTGACTCTGGATATGGCGTCGAGCTATGCCGAGCTCCAGGCGAAGACGAACTTCTCCTTTCTTCGGGGGGCATCCTACCCCCACGAGCTGGTGCGTCGTGCCGGGGACCTGGGCCTGGCGGCCCTGGGGGTCACCGACCGGGACTCCCTCGCTGGGGTGGTGCGGGCCCACGTCGCCGCGAAGGAACAGGGCCTGCGGCTGCTGATCGGCGCGGAGGTGGTGCTCGGTGGGGGAGAACCGTCCGGTGGGCCCGCAGTCCTCCTCTACCCTGGAGATCGGGCGGCCTACGCCCGCCTCTCGCGGCTCCTCAGCCTGGGGCGGTCCCGGGCAGCGAAGGGGGCTTGCGAGCTGGAACTGGAGGACGTCCTGACCCACGCCTCGGGCCTCCTGGCGGTGGCGGTCCCGCCTCCGGGCGGATGGTGGCGGAGGCCGGAGGCGAGCGTCACCTTCTCCCCGGCGCTGGGGCGCCTCCGGGAGGCCTTCGGGGACCGGCTCTATGCGGCCCTCCAGTGCCACCGGGTGCCCCTGGACGCGGCCCGCAACGCCGCGGTCCGCGAGGCGGCCCGCGGCCTGGGGGTCCCCACGGTGGTCACCGGGGACGTCCATTACCATGACCGGGCTCGCCAGCCCCTGCAGGACGCCCTGGTGGCGGTGCGGGAGGGCTGCACCCTGGCGGAGGCGGGGTGGCGTCTCTTTCCGAACGCGGAGCGTTGCCTGCGTTCCCCGCGGGAGGTGGCGGCCCTCTTTCCGGGGGACGAGGGGGCCCTGGCGCGCACCCTGGAGGTGATGGAGCGGGCGCGCTTCCGTCTGGAGGAGCTGCGCTACGAGTACCCGGAGGAGCTGGCCCCGCCAGGGCTGAGTCCCGCGGGTCACCTGGCGCGCCTGGTGCGCGAGGCGGCGCGGAGGCGCTACGGGGGGCGGGTCCCGGAGGCGGTGCGGCGGCGGCTGCGGGAGGAGATGGCCCTCATCGCGGAGCTGGGCTACGAGGGCTTCTTCCTCACGGTCCACGACCTCGTCCGCTTCGCCCGGTCCCGGGGGATCCTCTGCCAGGGGCGCGGTTCGGCGGCGAACTCGGTGGTCTGCTACGTCCTGGGGATCACCGCCGTGGACCCGGAGCGCATCGACCTGCTCTTCGAGCGCTTCGTCTCGAGGGAGCGCAACGAGCCCCCGGACATCGACGTGGACTTCGAGCACGAGCGGCGGGAGGAGGTGATCCAGTACCTCTACGCCCGCTACGGTCGCGAGCGGGCGGCCCTGGTGGCGGAGGTCATCGGCTACCGGACGCGCAGTGCCCTGCGGGACCTGGGGCGGGTCTTCGGCCTGTCCAGGGACCTCCTGGAACGGCTGACCTCCGTCGTGGACCCCCACGAGGTGGGGCTGATGCCCGCTCGCGCGCGGGAGGCGGGGCTGGACCCCGAGGAGCCAGTCCTGGGGCGGGTCCTCCGGCTGGCGGGCGAGCTGGTGGGCTTCCCCCGGCACCTCTCGCAGCACGTGGGGGGCTTCGTGATCACCCGGGGGCCCCTCTGCGAGCTGGTACCCATAGAGAACGCCGCCATGGAGGGCCGCACCGTAGTCCAGTGGGACAAGGACGACATCGACGAGCTGGGCATCCTCAAGGTGGACGTCCTGGGGCTGGGGATGCTCACGGCCCTGCGCAAGTCCTTCGACCTCGTGGCCGCCAGCGGGGGGCCGCGCCTCTCCCTGGCCACGGTCCCACCGGAGGACCCGGCCACATACGCCATGCTGCGGGAGGCGGACAGCGTGGGGGTCTTCCAGGTGGAGAGCCGCGCCCAGATGGCCATGCTCCCTCGCCTGGCCCCCCGCTGCTTCTACGACCTGGTGGTGGAGGTGGCGCTGGTGCGCCCGGGCCCCATCAGCGGCGGGATGGTCCACCCCTACCTGCGCCGGCGGCGCGGAGGGGAGCCGGTGAGCTACCCCTCGGAGGCGGTGCGCCGCGTCCTGGAGAAGACCCTGGGGGTGCCCATCTTCCAGGAGCAGGTCATGCGCCTGGCGGTGGAGGCGGCGGGCTTCACCCCCGGGGAGGCGGACCGGCTGCGCCGCGCCATGGGGGCGTGGCGGGCCCGGGGTTCCCTGGAGCCCTGGCGTCGGCGGCTCATGGAGGGGATGGCCGCGCGGGGTATCCCGGAGGTCTTCGCCCGGCAAGTTTACGAGTGCATCCGCGGTTTCGGAGAATACGGCTTCCCGGAGAGCCACGCCGCCTCCTTCGCCCTCCTGACCTACGTGAGCGCCTGGATGAAGCGCCACCACCCGGCGGCCTTCGCCGCCGCGCTGCTCAACAGCCAGCCCATGGGCTTCTACGCCCCGGCGCAGGTCGTCTCGGACGCCCGCTCGCACGGGGTCGAGGTGCGCCCGGTGGACGTGAACGCCAGCGCCACGGACTGCACCCTGGAGCCTGGGTCGGGACCGGCGTCGGACGGCCGACCTGCCTTGCGGCTGGGCCTGAGGATGGTGCGGGGTCTGGCCAGGGCGCGCCTGGAGGCGCTGGCGGAGGCCCGCTCGGGGGGGGCCTTCCGTTCCGTGGCCGACCTGGCCCGGCGTACCGGGTTGCCCTCGGACGCCCTGGCCAGCCTGGCGGCGGCGGGGGCCCTCGCCCCCTTCGGGCTCTCCCGGCGCGCGGCGCTATGGGAGGCCCTGGGAGAGGGGAGGCGGCAGGCCCTGCACGCCGACGAGGGGCTTCCGCTCCTGGCCGGGCTCGACCCTGCGGAGGCCGCGCCGCGGCTCCCCGAGCCCTCCGCCGCCGAGGAGGTGGCGGCGGATTACCAGGCGCTGGGCCTCAGCCTGGGGCCCCACCCGGTGGCGCTCCTCCGGGGGCGCCTCGCAAGGATGGGCGTCGTGCCGGCGGCGGATCTGGCGCGCGCCGACGCGGGGACACGGGCCGTCGTGGCGGGGCTGGTCCTGGTGAGGCAGCGGCCGGTCACCGGCCAGGGGGTGATCTTTTGCACCCTGGAGGACGAGACGGGCTGGTCCAACCTGGTGGTGCGGATCCGGGTCTTCGAGCGCTTCCGGCGGGTGGTCCTCACCGCCCCCTTTCTCGTGGCCCGGGGGCGGGTGGAGCGGGACGCCAGTGTGGTCCACCTGGTGGCCGATTCGCTGGAGGAATTGCCCGGAGAGCGGGTGCCGGGGCCGGGGTCGCGGGACTTCCAGTGAATCGCGGGAACGCTACCCTTTCACGACTCCGTAGAGGCGGACGACCTCCCCCTTGCGGACCTTCCCCGTAGCGGTCTTGGGGAGGGAGTCCACCAGGACGACCCGGCGGGGGCACTTGTAGTCGGCCAGGCGCTCGCGGCAGAAGGTCGCCAGGGCCGCCGGGAGGGGGGCGATCGACGGAGGGGGCTTCGCGACGACGAAGGCCGCCACCTCCTCCCCCCAGACGGGGTCCGGGAGGCCCACCACTGCGGCCTCGGCCACGGCGGG
>JACQVX010000073.1 GCA_016209495.1 Planctomycetota bacterium | reverse complement strand
GACCGACGACCTGCGCGGCCCCGACACGACCCCCTTCCCCCTCCGGAGGGAGGCGAATCGCGCGGGAGAGACGCCCTTGACACTGGCCCTCGGGCCGGGCTCCTACCTGGCTCTCCTCGAGCGGCCGGGGCGTGCGGAGGCGAGGCTCCCCTTCCTCGTCCCCCTCTCGCCGCCCGCCGGTCGTACCCTCGACCTGGGCACCGTGCGGCTCCTGGAGGAGGGGCAGGTCCCACCCGGCTTCGTCTATGTCCCGGCCGGGACGTCCATCCTGGGCGGGGACCCGGAGGCCCGCTCCGCGGGGCCGCGTCGCAAGAGGACGATGGCGGGGTTCCTCCTGGCCAGGTTCGAGGTCACGGTGGCGGAGTACAGGGAGTACCTGGACCTGGAGGGGATCCCCTCGTACCACCATCCCGCCGGCCTCCCGGGGGACTTGCCCGCGGGCTCGATCCGCTGGGCGGATGCCCATGCCTATTGCCAATGGTCGGGCCGCCGGACGGGCCTCCCATGCCGGCTGCCGATGGCCGACGAGTGGGAGCGCGCCGCCCGAGGGGCGGACGGTCGGGCCTTCCCCTGGGGCGAGGGCTTCGACGGCACCTTCGCCCTGACGGCGGCCGCCGGGGCCTCGGTGCGGCTCCTGCCGGTGGGGACCTACGCCGCCGACGAGAGCCCCTTTGGGGTGCGCGACCTGGCGGGCTCCCTGACGGAATGGTGCGACCTGTGGTACGACCTCGGCCTCGGTCTACGCCCCGTGCGCGGCGGGGATTTCATGGACCGCGAACCCTCCATCGTGCGCTCCGCCTCGCGCGCCGGCGACACGGGCGGCGCCCTCGCCCCGCACCGGGGTCTGCGCGTCTGCCTGGACCTGCCGGCCGCGGACTAGGGGGCTTCCTCGACCGCCAGGATGCGGAACGAGCTGGACTTCGCCACCAGGTAGACCGCCCGCCCCGCCTCCAGTCCCAGGTCCCTCACCGCCTCGGCCGTGAGCTTCACCGCGACCCGCGGCCCGTCGCCCTCGCCCAGGCTCGCCTCCAGGAGCACCGCCCCCCCGGCCACCCTCAGGCGACCGATGCGCGCGGGGATGCGGTTGCGCGCCGAGAGACCCGGCGTGGGCCCTGTCGCCACGAGCAGGTCCTCCGCCCGCACCGCCACCACCACCCGGGCGCCCACCCCGGTGGCCTCCACGGGGGGCACCGCCAGCTCCACCCCCGCCTTCACCCGCAGGCGTGCCACCCCGTCTCCGGTGGCCACGAGGCGGCCCTCCAGCACGTTCTCGTAGCCCCTCGCGTCGGCAAGGGCGTAGACCCGCTCGGAGGGGAGCACCTCCGCCGGCGGTCCCTGGGCCACCACGCGGCCCTCCTTGAGCACCACCACCTCGTCGCAGAGGGCCTGCACCTCCGCGGCGTCGTGGGAGACCAGGAGGGTGGGGATGCGGTAGAGATCCCGCACCCGCATGAGGTAGGGCAGCACGCGGCGGCGGAGCGGCAGGTCCAGGGCCCCCAGGGGCTCGTCCAGGAGCAGGAGCCGCGGCCGGGAGCAGAGGGCCCGGGCCAGGGCCACCCTCTGCCGCTCGCCACCGGACAGGGTGCCCACCGCCCGGCGTTCCATCGCGGAGAGCCCGAGGACGTCCAGGACCCGCGCCGTCGGCTCACCCCCGGGCCTTCCCGACGAGGCCACGTTGCCCGCCACGTCCAGGTGGGGGAAGAGCAGGAGATCCTGGGGCAGGTAGCCCACCTCGCGTCGTTCCGGCGGGAGGCGCACCCCGAGCTCGCTGTCCATGAGGACGCGGTCGCCCAGCCGCACGCGCCCCCGGGCCCGGGGGCGCAGGCCCGCCACGGCCTCCAGGACGGAGGTCTTCCCGGCCCCGGAGGGGCCGAAGAGTCCCACCATGGCGGCCTCGGAGCGGAAGCTCACATCCACGCCCCCGCGAGGGCCCTCGATGCAGAGGTCCACCTCCAGCCCCCCGTCCCCGGCCAGGCTCACGGGGCGCCCCGGCGTCGGAGGAGCCTCTCCACGGGCAGGAGGACGAGGAAGGCGAGCACGAGGGTGAGCCCCAGGGCCTGGCTGGCCCGCGCCTCGTCGCCCACCTGGATGTCGTTGAAGATGGCCAGGGCCAGGGTCTGGGTGCGGCCCTCGATGTTGCCGGCGACGATGACCGTGGCCCCGAACTCCCCCAGGGCGCGCCCGAAACCCAGGAGGGCCGCGGCCGCCAGGCCGCGCCGGGCCAGAGGGACGGTGAAGCGCAGGGCGACGGAGAGGGGGCCGTGGCCCAGGGTGCGCGCCATGGACTCCAGCCGCGGGTCCACCTCCTCGAAGGCCCCACGGGCAGCCTGCACCATGAGGGGCAGGGCCATCACCGCCGAGGCGAGGACGGCGCCCTTCCAGGTGAAGAGGAGGTCCAGGTCCACGCCGAGGGACTCCGTGCCCAGGAGGCCCTTGCGCCCCAGCAGCCTGAGCAGCAGGTATCCCACGGCCGTGGGCGGCAGGACCAGGGGCAGGGCCACCAGGGTCTGCAGCAGGGCGCGGCCGGGGAGGCGATCGCGGGCGAGGACCCAGCCCAGGGCCACCGCCGGGGGAAGGCCCAGGGCCGTGGCCGCTGCCGCCACCTGGACCGAGAGGGCGAGGGGGACGAGGAGCGCGGCGTCCACCTTCAGCGACCCGCGGACGCCGGAAGGAAGCCGTGGCGCCGGAGGGCCGTCTGGGCCTCGGGGCCGGAGAGCCACCCCGCCAGGGCCGTCGCCTCGCCCTCCCGCGGGCCCCGGAGCACCGCCATGGGGTAGGCGATGCGTGGTGCCGAATCCCCCGAGACCTCCCAGATGACCCGCGAACGTGTCGAGGCCAGGGCGTCGGTGCGATAGACGATGCCCAGGTCCGCCGCCCCGGACTCCACCGCCGCCAGGGCGGCCCTCGCGTCCTGGGCCGGGGCGAGCCTGGACCCGAGCTCCTCCCAGAGCCCCTCCGCCTCAAGGAAGGCGCGCGCGTAGGCCCCGGCGGGGACCGCCCGCGGGTCGGCCACCGCCAGGCGCCGCAGGCGGGGGTCCTTCAGGGAGGCGGGCCCAGTGGGCCAGCCGGCCTCGGAGGTCGGGGCCACCACCGCCAGTCGGTTGGAGGCCAGGACGACTCGTGTCCCGCCCACGAGCAGGCCCTCGGCCTCGACCCGGTCCATGGGGCCGTCGCCCGCCGCGATGAAGAGGTCGGCCCGACCGGCGGCCAGGATCTGCATAGCCAGGGTGCCCGAGCCCGCGTAGTGCAACTCCACCGGGGTCGCCGGCCGGGGCCGCCACCCGGCGTGCGCCTCGGCCAGGGCCTCCCTCAGGCTCGCCGCGGCGTAGACCCTGAGGACGGCCCCCCCGTCCGCCCTCCCCGCGGGGCAGCCGCCCACGGCGAGGGACGTGGCCAGGAGGGCGGTCGCTAGCAGGGGGAGTCGCATGAGGCGCGCGTGAGTCTACTCCCGCCCCGGGGGTGTTCAAGCCTACCCGGTTGCCTGCGGGCGGCGAAGCTCCTACACTGCCCGCCTGGGCGAGCCACCGGAGGTTGCGAACGAGTGATGGACAGCCCCTACACCGTGCTCCTCCTCCAGGAATCGCCTTCCGGGAGGGCGCGCTGTCGCAAGTGTCGAAAGCCCATTCCCAAGGGCGTGGTCCGCGTGGCCGCGCGCTTCCCCGCCCCCTTCGGCGACGAGGAGGGCCTCGCGACCCACTACCTGCACCTGCGCTGCGCGGCCCGCCGCACCCCCGGCCTGCTGGTCGGACTTCTGGACGCGGGGCCGGCCATGGACGTGGGCGACCCGGACGCCCTGCGCGAACTGGCCCGGCGGGCCGAGGAGGGGGCCGCGTCGCGCGTCGAGCTGCGGTATCCCTACGTGGAGCAGGCCCCCAACGGCAAGGCCAAGTGCTACGCATGCGGCAGACTGGTGGTCGAGGGCAGCCACAGGCTGGTGGTCCTGCGCACCGTGGACGCGGGGCGATTCACGGCCCGGCGGAAGTCCTTCCTCCACGCCGCCTGCGCAGCCTTCTACGGGGAGGAGGACCGGAACGGTCTGCCGGAGGCCCTGAGGGCCAACAGTCCTCTGACTGGCGAGGCACTAGAATCCGCTCTCGAAGTCGTGCGCTGCGCCATGGGGCCAATATAGCAGTAACATCTTGCAAATAAGTATGTTACATTACACAATACTCGTCTGGTATTACTCTTGGTATTAGAATTCGATAATATTTTTCATATCTTGCTTGTGATGTGCCGCCCGATGGTCGATACTCCATCCAGAGCGAAGGGAGAGAGGGAGGCACCCATGGAACAGCGCGAATTCGACAGGCTGATCGAGCTGAAGCAGACCATCGCGCGCTCCATGCATACCGCCGCGGGGGCCTACCGCCGGCATCTCCTGGCCCTTCGCCACCACGTGGACGAGCGGCTCTCCTTCATGGGTCCCGTGGAGTACCGGGAGCGCCTGCGTCTCTTCGCCGATACGCGGTCGGTCGTCGGATAGGAAACGCTCCAACACCCCAGGGAAACGCGGAAGGGGAGGGGCCACCCCCTCCCCTTCTCCCTGTACGGGTACTGGCGCCGCGCGACGGGCGCTACTTGTTGACCGTCACCGCCGTGGCGTGGACCGAGGTCCACATCAGACTCACCGGCCCCAGGGGGAACGAGGTGAAGTCGGTGGCGATGTTGACCAGGGCCTCGGCCCCCGCGACGGAGGCGATGGCCCGGTCGCGGGCGCGCCCCACCGGGTTGGGCTCCGAGATGGGGAAGCCCATGATGGAGACCATCAGGGCCCGGCCCGTGGCGGGCCCCAGTGCCGTGTAGTCGTCCTTCCCCAGGGGGACGTTCGAGGGCGCGATGGCCACCGGGGAGATGGAACAACCCACTAGGACCAGCGCCACGAGCGCCACGCCCAGGACTGCGATTCGAGTCATCTGTCTTGACCTTCCATTCTCATGGGGGCCCGCGGCCCCTTCCCGCGATACGACTCCCTACCGGCGGGAGCGCTCGACGATGTAGTCCAGCCCCCGCTCACGACGGATCTTCAACGTGGTGCCTCCCAGGGAACGCGCGGTGTCCACATCGGTCCAGCGCACGCTCAGCTCCAGGTGGCTCGCCATGTCCGCGCAGTTGCCCACCACCACGGTGTTCACCCCCAGGATCCGGCCGATCTCCCCCGCCGTGGTCGGGTCCGCCAGTTCCGAGAAGTTCCGCTCCTGCTGCTCCAGGAGCCGCTTGAGCTGGGCCACCTCCACGAGCCGCGTGCGCCCCCGGCGCGATAGCTCCGTGAAGATGCGCTCGGCCAAGTGGTTCCCGATCTCCGTGTCCTCCCGCCCGTGGAAGTCGAAGGGGGCGATGGCAAGCTGCCGGTCCGTCCCCATGGCCACCTGGGCCTCGATGAGGTCGCACACCTCCCGGACCGCCATCTCCAGGGGTTTGGACCCGGCCACGGGCCCCTCCCGCTCGATGTGCTCCGAGAGCTTGTTGGCCAGGTCCCGGGCCACCTGCTGGGAGGCCTGCCAGACCGCGTCCGGCGTCACCTGCCCGTCGAAGGGGCCCTCCGTGCTGGCTCTGGCGTCCTCGCGGATCAGCTCGACCCCCTCCCGGTCCACCAGGGCGCCCGTGACCGAGAGGTTGCACTTCACGTCCCCCGGACCGTGGTGCAAGAGCTCGAACTGGGTCACCCGCAGGTCCACCCCGTAGTCCACGTTCTTGCGGACTTTGGTCACGCCCTCGTAGCGGGCGGAAAACTCCTCCATCAGGGCCGTGGTGAGGACGTCGCCCACGGGGAAGAGGTAGTTGTCGGCTGCCATGACCCCGTGGACCATGTCCAGGCCGGCCACCCCCGGCCGCCAGACCTTCCCCGGCAGCGCCTCGGCGGAGCGATAGGTGATGGCCAGGAGGACCACGTCCCGCTCGGCGGGTGCCTCGGGGCGGGAACGGGGCGAGCCCGGCCCGAGGCGCTTGACGGAGGAGGAGCAGCCCGCGGCGAGGCCCAGGGCCAGGAGGGGCAGGGCAAGGGCGATCCGGCTGGACGTGGGCTGCATGGGGTCTGGGCTCCGCCTTCTCCCCCGGGGCGCGAATCCCCCGGGCATGGAGGGCGGACGATAGCGCTACCCCTGCAGGGAGTCAAGCGGATCGCCGGGTGCGCGACCTAGGGCCCCATCTGTCTCTCGATCTCCCGGAGCTCGATGCCGTCCTCTTTCAGCGAGTCCACGTACGCGCTCTTGAAGACGACGTTGACACGGTGTGTCCCCCCGTGGTTGCCAGGGCGATCCCGGCAAAGGGGAAGCTGGTCCGAGTGCGTGGTCGTCAAGAGCTTCCCGGTGTAGGCATAGGAGCAGTGCGCCTCGGAGAGGGCCCGGGCGAAGGCCTCCGGGTCCACGATCCTCTGGCCCTGGACGCCGGCTTGCAGGGGCGCGGCACCCGTGGAGGGACAGACGAAGAACCGCGGGCTGTCCACAAAGCCCGAGCGCACGAGCTGCCGGAAGGGCTCGAGACCCTCCCCGGAGGGATACACGCTGTAGATCTCCGCGTACTTCTCGCAGGCGAACCCGATGTTCCGCAGGTTGGTCTTGCACCTTGCCAGTTGGGCCTCTCCCCGGGCCGAGAGGAGGTTCGGCACCAGGAGGCCAGCCAGGAGCCCGATCACGGGCACGACCAGGAAGCAGCCGACCCCGGCGACCGCCGCGATGATGATCCACGACTTCCTGGACTGTCCTTCGCCGTTCTCCGCGGGCATGGCGTCTCCCTCCGCCCGCGGAGTCTATCCGATCCTCGCGGGGGATCCGATGGCGGTGCCCTGGGTCAGGCGAGGGCGATCCGGCGGAGGACCTCCCTCGCCAGGGCCGCGTAGTCCCGGGCGGCGGAGGAGCGAGGGGCGTGGTCGAAGACGGACCGCCCCCGCACCTGGGCTCGCCCCAGGGCCGTGGAGACCCCGATGCGGGTCTGGAGGAGCTTCCCCGGGAAGCGGATCCCCAGGGCCTCCTCCACCGAGCGGTTCAGGGCCGCGTTGCGCGAGTCCACGCGGGTGAGGAGCAAGCCCAGGAGCCCGAGCCCCGGGTGGAGGCGCTCCTGGACCGTCTCCAGGGTCAGGCAGAGTTCGTGGGCCCCCTGCACGGCGAGGATGGCCATCTCGCAGGGGACGAGGACGTGGTCGGCGGCGCACAGGGCGTTCAGGGTCAAGGTCCCCAGGGTCGGGGGACAGTCCAGGACGATGGCGTCGTAGCAGCCCCGGGCGGCCCGCAGGGCCCCCGAGAGGATGAGCTCCCGCCCGATCCGCGCGGAGAGGACGAGCTCCGCCTCCGCCAGGGAGGGGTCGCTCGGGGTGAGGTCCAGGCCGGCGAGGTCGGTGGGGACCACCGAGTCCAGAACCTCCCCGCGGCGGCGGGTGAGTGCGGCGGAGAGCGGCGAACGGGCCGTCGAGGCCGTCCCGGGCAGCGCCTCGGCCAGGGCCCGCCCCACATGCCCCTGGGGGTCCAGGTCCACCACGAGGACGCGCTGGCCGTGAAAGCGGGCCAGGGCCGCGGCCAGGTGGACGGCGGTGGTGGTCTTCCCCACCCCGCCCTTCTGGGAGCAGACGGCAAGGGTCACGGCCGCGCCCGGCTCGGTGGCGGCTCGCGACGGCAGGAAGAGCCCACGGATGGCCTCGGTGATCACGGCGCGGTCCTCCAGGGTCGGCCCCCCGCGAGGGGGCGTGCAGGCGTGCATCCCGGCTTTCGGCACGGGGGCGCCTCCGGCTTGAGGGGCCTCAGGGGATGCCCTGCGCTATCATGGGCGGGATGCCGCTCCAGGTGATCCACCTCTCCGCGCGCCGCAACTCGCTCCACCCGTGGATCTACTCGCGCATGGTGAGACACCCCCGCCGCCGGCCCGCCCCGGGGACGCTGGTGGAGGTCGTCTCCCGAGAGGGGGCCTTCGTGGGGCGCGGGGTCTACAACGGGGCGAGCACCATTGCGCTCAGGCTCCTGACGGAGAACCCTGGAGAGGACCTGGACGGGGCCTTCTTCCAGCGGGTACTGGCGCGAGCCCTGGGCCTCCGGACGGAGGTCCTCCGGCTCCCGGAGGTCACCGACGCCTGGCGATGGGTGCACGGCGAGGCGGACGGACTCTCGGGGCTGGTGGTGGACCGCTACGCGGACGTGGTGGTGGTGGAGCCCTACTCGGCCGGCTACGCGGGGGAGACCTTGGGGTGGGTCGTGGAGGGGATCCGGGGGCTCGCCCCGGGGGTCCGGGTCGCCGTGAGGGCGGACCCCATGACGGAGCGGCGGGAGCGGTTCGACCTCTCGGAGGCCGCCCGGGTCCACCCTGCCGGCGCCCCCGTGGTGGTGCGCGAGCACGCCCTGCGCATGGAGGTGGACCTCCAGGCGGGCCGGAAGACGGGCTTCTTCCTGGACCAGCGGGACCAGCGCTCGCGGGTGGCGGCTCTCGCCGCCGGGCGCAGTGTCCTGGACTGTTTCTGCTACACGGGGGGGTTCGCCATAGCCTCCATGCTCGGGGGGGCCCGGCGCGCGGTGGGGGTGGACCTGGACGAGGCGGCCCTGGCCACCGGCCGCCAGAACGCGGGCCGGAACGGGGTGGATGTCCGCTTTCGCCGCGCGGACGCCTTCGAGGTGCTCCGCGAGATGGCCGGGGCAGCCGAGGGGGAGAGGCCCGACCTCCTGATCTTGGACCCGGCGCGGCAGGCCTCGCTCAGGGCGGAGATGGGCCGAGCGGCGCGCCAGTACCTGGACATGAACCGCCTTGCCATGCAGGCCGTCCTGCCCGGTGGCCTGCTCCTCTCCTGCTCCTGCACCGGGCTGGTCTCGGAGCCGGAGTTCCTACAGACCCTGACCCGCGCCGCCTCGGAGGCCCGCGTCGCCCTCCAGGTCCTCCTCGTGGGGGGCGCCGCCCCGGACCACCCATGGACCACCCCCTTCCCCGAGGGCCGCTACCTGAAGGCCGTCCTGGCCCGCGTCCTGCCCCTGGCGAAGGTCGGTCCGGCCACGGCTGGCGGCCGCGCGGGGGCGTGTTAGCATGTGGCCCGTGACATCCTCCGCCCGGACCGCCGCGCGCGTACCCCCGTGGCCCAGCGGCCGCGCGGGGCTCCCCTTCCTCCCCATGACCCGCGCGGAGGTGGACGGGCTGGGCTGGGAGGTCCCGGACGTGGTCTTCGTCACCGGCGACGCCTACGTGGACCACCCCGCCTTCGCCATGGCTGTCCTGGGCCGCGGCCTGGAGGCCGCCGGGTTCCGGGTGGCCATCCTGGCCCAGCCGGACTGGCGCGACGCGGGGCCCTTCCGGGCCCTGGGCCGCCCGCGGCTCTTCTTCGCCGTGAGCGCGGGCAACATGGATTCCATGCTCAACCACTACACGGCGAACCGTCGTCCGCGCTCCGACGACGCCTACTCCCCTGGCGGCCGCGCGGGCCTCAGGCCGGACCGGGCCACCAACGTCTACTGCCAGCGCTGCCGCGAGGCCTACCCCGGGGTGCCCGTCATCGCGGGGGGGGTCGAGGCCTCCCTGCGGCGCCTGGCCCACTACGACTACTGGAGCGACACGGTGCGTCCCTCCATCCTGGTCTCCAGCAAGGCGGACCTGGTGGGCTTCGGCATGGGGGAGTCCACCATCCTGGAGGTGGCCCGTCGCCTGGCCGCGGGGGAGCCCCTGGCGGGCCTGCGGGACCTGCGCGGGGTCGCCTACCTCCTGGGCGAGCGGGAGGCGCTGCCCCCGTTCCCCGCGTCCATGCGCTCCACCGGGACGCCCGGGGACGACACGGTGGAGATCCCCTCCTGCGAGCAGGTGCGCTCGGACCCGCGGGCCTTCGCCGTGGCCACCCGCCACCACGCCCTGGAGTCGAGCCCCTTCAACGCCCGCCGCCTGGTGCAGCCCCACGGCCGGCGGCGTGTGGTGCAGAACCCCCCGGACCTCCCCCTGACCCGCGACGAGATGGACGCGGTCTACGACCGCCCCTACGCCCGCCGGCCCCACCCCGCCTACGGCGAGCCCATCCCGGCCATGTCCATGATGGCCACCTCGCTCACCCTCATGCGGGGCTGCTTCGGCGGCTGCACCTTCTGCTCCATCACCCACCACCAGGGGCGCACGGTCCAATCCCGCTCCCAGGCCTCGGTGCTACGGGAGGTCCAGGCCATCGCCGGGACGCCGGGTTTCAAGGGGGTCGTGAGCGACCTGGGGGGACCCACGGCCAACATGTACGAGATGCGCTGCACCCGGCCCGAGGTGGAGGCCGTGTGCAGGAGGCCCTCCTGTGTGCACCCGCGCATCTGCAAGCTCCTGGGGACGGACCATGGCCCGCTCCGCCGCCTCATGAAGGCGGTCCGCGAACACCCCCGGGTGCGCCGGGCCCACGTGGCCAGCGGCGTGCGCATGGACCTGGCAAGCCGGGACCCCCTCTACGTGGAAGACCTGGCCCGGCACCACGTGGGCGGCCACCTGAAGGTGGCGCCGGAGCACGCCTCGGACAGCACCCTGCGGGTGATGAAGAAGCCGGGGGTCGAGGATTTCCGGGCCTTCGATCGCGAGTTCCGGGCTGCCAGCCGCCGGGCCGGCAAGCCGCAGTACCTGGTCCCCTACTTCATCGCCTCCCACCCGGGCGCGGGCCTGGAGGAGGCCATCGAGCTGGCCCTGTTCCTGAAGCGGAACGGCTACCGGCCCCGCCAGGTGCAGGACTTCATCCCGGCCCCCATGGACGTGGCGGCCTGCATGTACCACACGGGGCTGGACCCCATGACATTGCGGCCCGTGAAGGTCGTGCGGGCCCTGCGGGACCGGCAGGCCCAGCGGGCCCTGATGCAGTTCTTCCTCCCCGAGAACTACCTCGTCGTGAGGCGCGCCCTGCTGGAGGCGGGCCGTGGGGACCTCATCGGCGAGGGCTGCGAGGCCCTCATCCCCGCGCGGCCACCCCGGGAGGCCGTGGACTCGCGGCGGGGTCGAGCCGCGGCGGACTTCGGTCGCATGGTCCACGAGGTGGCGCGTGTCGGGCAGGGCGGAGCGACCGCGGCCCGCCGCGACGCCTCGGTGGGGCCTGCCCCCCCCCGCATCCCCCCCGGCCGCACCGTGGGCTACCGCCCCGGGCGCAGGGGGGCTCGGGCTCAGGGTGGCCAGGGGCGGTCGTTGCGCTCGTAGCGCCCGTCCGCGAAACCCCGGAAGAAGTGTTCCAGGAGCGGGTGGTGCACGGGCTCATGGCTGGGTTCGGGTTCCACGTACTCCTGGGCCACGTAGGTGGTGTGCTGGGCGCCGTCCACCAGGATGTGGTACCAGGGCTGGTTCCGATCCGGGTGAGTGGGGTTGGAGAGGTACCACCCCAGGTCCGCCTTGCAGCGAGCGTCCACGGACACGATGACGCCGCGGTAGCCATAGGTCCGGTGCCGAAGCAGCTCGCCGGTCCGGTAGAGGGGCTCCCCGCCCGGCCCGCCGACGCCCAGCTGGCTCTCGTCCAGGAGGATCATGGCTGGGCCACAGGCTACACCCGGGGGAGCCGCGAGGCGAGCCCCTCCCCTGTGACCGCCGGGAGGGCCCCGTGACGGCCGACGCGCGCGACGTGGGCCTGCGGGTCGTCCTGGGCGTCCTGGCGGTCTA
This sequence comes from Planctomycetota bacterium, assembly GCA_016209495.1. Taxonomy (GTDB): domain Bacteria; phylum Planctomycetota; class JACQVX01; order JACQVX01; family JACQVX01; genus JACQVX01. The sequence continues at coordinate 17,579 of JACQVX010000073.1, read as the reverse complement.
CCACCTGGGGGTGGGATTCCTCTCGTGCCTATCCACGGCCCAGACGGTGCGATTCGGCCGCGTCTTCTACGGCCTGAAGGTGGAGGTTCTGCCCCAGACGGCATACATGCTCAAGGCCCTGGGGATCTACGCCCTGTTCACCGGGCTCCTCCTGGGGGCGGCCCTGAGCGACCCGGTCCGCCTCCGGCCCGTGATCCTGGCGGCCATCCTGCTCCTCTTGCTTCGAGCAGCTACTCGGCTGGCCTTCCGCGACACCCTGCGCGAGGCCTTCGGCGTCTCCCGGGGGCGGAACCTGTGGAACGCCGTCCTCATGGCGGCCCAGGCGGCCCTGCTCGCATGGTGGCTGCCGAGGTGAGTCCCGGGTGCCTGCACCGGGGCGAGCGGGAGGGGCGCTCCTACGTCCTGGAGGAGCGGGCGGGCCCGGCCGCCCTCGGCGCGGTGCTCCTGGGCCACGCCATGATGACCCAGCGCCGCTCCATGGACAGGCCCCCGGGGGGCGGGCTCGCCTCCTTCCTGGCGGGTCGGGGCTGGCGGGTCTTCCTCGTGGACATGCCGGGCCACGGGGAGAGCGGGCCCCGGGCCTCGGAGGGGGCCGACTGGAGCTACGACGACCTGGTGCGGGACATGGGCGCCATCATCGCCCGCGTCCAGGGGCTGACGGGCGGCCTGCCGCTGGTGGTCCTGGGCCACTCGCTTTGCGGCCACCTGGCCATCAACGCCCAGGGACTCTGGCCCGCGCCGCCGGTGGCGGGAATCGTCGCCTGCGCCCCGGGGGTCTGGCTGCCCCGCTTCGAGCCCTCCCGGGCGCACCGGCTCCGCAAGGGGCTCGACCTCCTCGTGCTCGAGGGGGTGGTGCGGCTCGCGGGCCGGTTCCCGGCCCGGCTCCTGGGCATGGGGAACGAGGACGAGGCCCGGACCTACCTGCTCCAGTTCTGCCGCTGGTGGCGCACCGGCACGTGGAGGAGCGCCGATGGCCGGCTCGACTACCTGGAGGCCACGGCCCGCTGCGCCGTGCCGGTCCTGGGGGTGGTGGCGGCCGGCGATGGGCTCCTGGCCCGGCCCGCCGCGGCGCGGGCCTATCTGGACTACGTGGGCTCCCTCGCCCCCGAGCGCCGGGTGGAGGTCCTCCACTGCGCCGGCGCGCGCCTCGGCCGCCCTGGCCACGACCCGGACCACATGGGCCTGGTCACGGACCCAGATTCCGCCCCCTACTGGGGCGAGGTGGCCGCGTGGATGGAGGCGCGGGCCCGGGGGGAGTAGCGCATGGGCTGGACGGTTCCTTGGGGGGAGGCGCGCGGCCTCGAGCCGTGCATGCGACCTAGCCGGTGGTCATGGCCACGAGCGCGGCCTCCTCGTCCGGGTAGATGTCGATGTAGTCGGTGAGCTGCGTGATCTCGAAGACCGCCCGGCGCTCGCTGGAGAGGTTGGAGAGGACGCAGTCCCCCCCCGCGTCGCAGCAGCGCTTGTGGCTCGCCACCACGGCCCCCAGGCCCTGGCTGGAGATGAAGTCCAGTCCCGCGAAGGAGAGCACCGCGTGGATGCGCCCCTCCTCCACCAGCCGCGCCAGGACCCGGTCGGCCTCCGCCGTGGTGAAGGCGTCGAGGGTCCCCTGGAATCGCACCACGGCGACGAGGGGCCGCGCCGGGTCCCGGAGAACCGTCAGTCTCAGGGAGTCCGCGATCTCGACGACCTGTTCAGCGACGCTCACCGTTTCCTCCGCCCGCCGGCGGCTCGCCCTCCGGGCGCGCCCCGCCGCCCTCCTCCATGGCCCGTCGCACGGGGGTGGTGACGGCGTCCAGGAGCACCGGCTCCACGTGCGGATCGTCCACGGTCCCCGTGACCTTGAGGTGGACCACGTTCCCCTTGATGAACTTCCAGACCTCACCCACCACCGGCACGCGGTGCAGCATGGACTGCCCCAGCTCCGTGTAGAGCTTGAGGCTGAGCTGCCCATCCCCCGAGACGGAGCCGGAACCGTCCAGGGAGATCGCATCGCTCTCGGCCCGGAGGGAGTCCAGCGCGATGCGGGATCCCTCCAGTCGGAACCGGAGGTCCACCTCCCGGAAGAAGGTGGTGTCCGGGGCCTTCAACGATAGCACGTTGAGTACGCCCACGAGAAGCGGTAGCTCCCACAGGCGGGCGTCGCGGACCCTCAGCCGCCCGACGCCCGAGAGGCCCTCCCGCGCGTCGCCGACGCCGGCGAAGGCCAGGTCCCCCTGCACCCGCCCGCTCACCTCCCCCGACGAGGGGCGACCCGCGGGGCGGAGTACCTGAGCCGCGTCCGCCCCCGCCAGGTGCAGCTCGCCCGCGTAGAGGGCGGGCCCGTCCAGGGCCACCCGCACCTCGCCGGCGAGGGAGCCGCCCATGCAACGCGCCGTGAGCCCCGTGAGGGCGGCCACGGCGGGTTCCCCCTCGAGCAAGGCCCTCCGGGCGCCTTCCACGTCCAGGGCGGCCATGCGCGCCGCCACGGCCGGGGGGATCGCCTGGTGCCCGAGTCGGAGGTCGGCGCGTGCGTCCTCGAGGAGGTGGTGGGCGAGGACCGTGCAGCGCGCGAGGTCCACCTGTCCCTCCAGCCAGAGTGGGAAGGCCCCTCCCGGAGTCGAGCCCCCCAGGAAGTCCAGGGCGCCCTCGCAGGCCCGGAGGTCCACCCCGGTGTCCAGGTCCACGTCGTGGAGGTCCAGCCGACCGCTCCACCGGAGCCCCTCGACGCCCTCCAGCCCCACCAGGCCGGCCCGGAGGTCCACCACGCCCGAGGGCCGCAGCCGGTCCCACACCCGCCGCGCCGGCTCTGGCAGGGCCCGGTACCACTCGCCGTCGTCCAGGGCGAGGTCCTGGACCCCCAGGTCCAGCGTCCCCACGAAGCCGCCATCTGCGGGGCGCAGGGTCCCGGTGGCCTCCAGGGTGGCGGCCCCCGATCGGCCGCGAACGGCCTCGAGGCGGATCTCGCGGCCATCGGCGATCACGACCCCCTCCAGCCCCTCCAGGGCCAGGGGGAAGGACTCCGGGACGACCGCGACCCCGCGCAGCCTGCACGTGGCCCGGCAGACCACCTCCCCCCCCCATGGTGCGGGTGGGCGCCCGGGCGGCGTCCCCCCGATGTCCCCCCTCGGGGGGGGCGAGGACGCCCCCCCCCGTCACCCCCCGCGAGAAGTCGAGCCCCAGGGCCACCAGCCCTCGCGGGGTGAGAGGGACGAGGGCATCCCGGACGGGCGCGGCCAGGGCCTCCACGAGGGCGGCGTCCACCATCAGGTCGGGGACGACCAGGTGCACGTCCACGGGCGACCCCTCGCGGACGCCCACGGAGCCGGTGAGGGCCACCGCCGCCCCCCCCGGGCCCAGGGCGCTGAGGTCCACCAGCCGCACCGCCTCGCCGTCGTAGCGGACCTCCCCGGCCACCTCCGACAGCCCCAGGGTGTAGCCCCGCGGCCGGACGTCCGCCTCCCGCAGCCTGACCACCAGGTCCGGTCGCGTGGCGCCCTCGGCGGTGCGCCGCAGGGTCAGCTCCGCGTCCGCCACGCCCCGGGGCGAGAAGGCGTCGAAGACCTCGCGCAGCGGGCCCGTCAGCTCGCGGTGCAGCCCCTCGTCCAGCGACAGGTCTCGCACGGCGAGCCGGAGCACCGCGGGCCGCGGCCCTCCCCCCAGATCCCCGCGCGCCGTCCAGTGCGAGCCGCCGCCCCGGCCGGTGAATCCACGGAGGGACAGCCTCCCGTCCGAGAACTCTAGCTCGCCGGCGACCCCCTCGATCGCCAGGGGGAAGGCGACGGGACGCACAGTGGTGTCGCGCACGGTGGCCCTGAGCGCCAGGCGGGGCGGGCCCTCCTCCCCGGCCGCGCGGAGGAGCTCCAGCACCAGGTCGGCGGCGCCCGCGGCCTGAAGGTCCCCGTAGGGGCCCCGGACCGCCTCGGGGAGCGCTGCCCCCAGACGTTCGTCCAGGGACAGCCCCCGGGCCTCGAGCCGCAGGGCGACCTCCCCCCCGCGGGCGGAATCGGCCACGCGGCCTGCCACCTCGACCGGGGCATCCCCGGCCCGGCCCGCCAGGGGCCCCAGGGCCAGCACACCGTCCCGGAGCTCCAGGAGCCCCGTGAGCCCCGTCACCGGGTAGGGCGCCTCCCGGTGCGCGAAGCGTCCCTCCAGGAGCCGGACCCCGGCATAGACGTCCATGGGGGCCGCGCCCTGGCGGCGCAGGCGGACGGAGGCGTCCAGCCGCCCCCCGGGGCCCAGGTCCCGAAGGGTCGAGCGCACGGGGTCGGGGAAGGCCTCCACGAGGCGCTCGTCCACGCTCAGGTCCCGCGCCTCCACGTCCACCGAGAGGAGGGTGGGTTCCGTCCCGGGCCCGACGATGGAGGCGTCCACGGTGACCTGGGCCTGCCCCATGTGGGCCACGAGTCCCGAGGCGCGCACGGCCTCCTGTGCCACCTCCACCACGCCCGCCCCCACCCCGCGCACCGGGTAGGGGAAGGCCGCGTGCTGGAACGAGGCGTCCCGGGGCTCCACGCGCACGCGGACCCGCGGCCCGGGCGTGCCCTCGTCGGCCTCGATGTGGACCCGGGCGTCCACCACGCCGGCAGGGGAGAGCGTGTCCCAGGCGGCGCGCTCGCGCTCGCCCAGGGCCTCGCGCAGGGCCGTATCGAGGACGACGCCCTGCGCCTCCACGTCCACCACGGCCCCCGGGTAGACGTGCCCCAGCGTCAGCTCCCCGCGGGCCGAGAAGCGCATGGCCCCGCGCGCCCCGTCCAGGTGGAAGCTCAATCTCTGGTCCACGAGTGCCACGGTCCCGTGGACCCGCTCCACCCGGTAGGGGAAGCCGCGGTAGGCCCCCGCGCAGTCCAGGGCGCGGATGAGCACCCGCTGGGAGACCGGGTGCCGCTCCCCGCGCCGCAGGACGAACCGGGCATCCACGTCCACCGTCCCCTCGGGGGAGACGTGGTTCCAGGGGCGTTCGATGGACCTCAGGAGACGGCGGCGAGTCTGGTCCGTGAGGCGAACGCGGGCGAGATGCAGGGAGACCTCCAGCTCCTCGCCCGAGGCCGATGCGACGAGGCGCCCGTCCTGGAACAGCGGGTCTTGAAGCTCCGCCTCGAGGCGCGCCCCCCCCGAGGGGAAGCGCACGCGGGCCCGGTGCACCTGGAAGTGCTGGGCGCTCACCCCCGGGAAGTCCAGGGCCGAGACCACCGTCACGGTGCCGTCGATGAACTCCACGACCGGGAGCCCCCGCTCCGCGCCCGCGGGGGCTGCCGGGGCGCCGCCCGCGCGGTCCCCCCCCAGGGCGTCGGCCCCGCGCCAGGTGCCGTCCTCCAGCCGCTCCGCCACGAGGCGCGCGCCATGCAGCTCGACGCGCTCCACCCGCCCCTGGGCCAGGGAGAGGAGGTCCCCGGCCACGACCAGGCGCGGGCAGGTGAGGAGGGGCTGATCCCCGCCCACCGCCACGTCCTCCACCACGAGGCCGTGGAGGGGTGAGACCCGCACGCGGCCGAAGCGGACGTCCACGCCCAGGCTGCGCTCCAGCGCGGCCCGCACGCGGCCGGTCAGGTCCCGGGCGCTCGCGGCCAGGAGGGTGTCCAGGGCGGCCAGCGAGACCACCACCGCGAGGGCGGCCAGGAGGGCCGGGGAGCGGCGCGTGCGGCGGGTCTTGCTGGTGGCCACCGTGCCTGTCTCCGCCCCACGACCGGGCGCGCCGGTCCCTCGCCCCCCAGGGGCCCACGCCAGGCCGACCTCGATCTCACCGCCTGGGCCGTCTCTCCCCTGGAGCACCGCAAGGGTACGCCGCTACACTGGCCGGCGCAATGGCATGGACTCGGGCGCCCCGGGTACTCCGTCCCCCCCATCCAGGTGGACACCGCATCGACCCGACACGGGGTTGAGGAGGGGTCACCGAGAAGGGGAGTCCATGGAGAAGAAGAGGACGAACGAGACCCGGCGCTCCCGCACCGTCCAGGCGCGACGGCATGCTCGGGGGGAACACATCCATGCTGCACCCTGACGTGGTGGTGGCCAGGAGCCCCATAGACGGGAAGGGACTGTTTGCACGGAACAGGATCCCGAGAGGGACTGTCCTGTGGCGCTTCACGGAAGCCAGGGTGTATACCCTTGCCCAGTACAAGACGTTCAGCAGGAGATACAGGGAGCTCCTGGAGAAGTTCGCGTACGAGGACCAACGAGGCCGGCTTGTCTACTGCACCGAGAATGTGAAATACTGGAATCATAGCTGTGACCCGAACTCCTGTGGTCTCGGAGTCACGGACATAGCAATAGGGGATATCAAAAGAGGGGAGGAACTTACCTACGACTACGCCTTGCTTGCACCCTCATGGATGGGGCCGTTCCGCTGCGCGTGCGGCTCCGGGAGCTGTAGGGGGGTGGTGTCAAGGGAACCGGAAGACTCGAAGATAGTACTCAGGCTTCACGGAAAGATAAGGGAGGCGATGGAATGCCTTTGGAAAGTAGGGCAGCCTCTCCTTGGAGGAGGGGAGGCCGGCAAGGTGGCAGAGCTGCTGGAGAGAGCCCTCTGTGCCAACATGAGTGAGACAGGTAACCCGGTCAAGATTGCTGTAGAAGAGGGCGACCGGAGAGGTCCGCGGAGCCTTGTGGACCCCCCGGAGGGAAGGGGTGAGACTCCCAGGATGCGTCAAGGCCGATTGCCGGCCTCGACGCGCCGTGTTCGGACAATCCTTGATCAGGAGCTGCGCCACGGATGAGAGTCGCCTCCCACCATGTCACCGTTCGTCACCTGCTCGTCGGTCCGTCGCCCCTGGCGAATCTTCGCGATGCGGCGGACTTGCTTGGGGCGGATGTCACGCCCTTGCGCGTCGCCGTGACGGGCAAATCCCGCAGCGGCCACCAGTGCGAGATCGAGGCCGTGGAGCCGAAGATCTACGGCTCCAACGACACGGAGGCCTCGGTGTTCGGTTTCCGGCGGCGGCGGATGGGACGCACCCACTCGTTCAACACGGTGATGCTGATCCCCACGGGTGTGGACTGCGCGATCGGTGGCCATGCGGGCGATGCCACGCCCGCCGCCCGGCTACTGGCCTCGGTGTGCGACCATGTGGTGTTGCACCCGAACGTGGTCAACGCCTCCGATGTGAACGAGCAGACCGAGAACTGCTTGTACGTGGAGGGCAGCCTCATTTGCCGGCTGTTGATGGGCACGGTCGGGCTGCGCAAGATCCGCCAGAACCGCGTGCTCCTGGTCACGGAAGATCGCCGCGACGCACCGAATGTCGTCGATCAGACGATCAACTGCGCGGAAGGCGCGCGGGCCACGCTCGGCATGGACATCAGTGAGGTGGTGGTGCTCGAACAGGAGCTGTCCATGCGGACGGGCGTCTCCGATTCGGGCCGCGTGACCGGGAGGGTCGAGCGGCTGAGCCCCTTGCTCGATCTGCTGCGCGACAAGCGAGGCACGTACGATGCCGTGGCCCTGGCCACTCGGATCACGCCGCACATCGACTCGGTGGAACTGCACCGCTCCTACTTCGGCGGGGGCGGGCCGAATCCTTGGGGCGGCGTCGAGGCGATCCTGACTCATCTGGTGTCCACGGTGCTCGACGTGCCGTCGGCCCACGCGCCGACGATGAGCAGCGAGGCCTTGCGTACCGAGCGCTGGGGCGTGGTGGAACCGCGAAAGGCGGCCGAGGTCATCTCGACCACTTACTTGTTCTGCGTGCTGAAGGGCCTTCATCGGGCGCCGCAGGTCGTCCTGAATCCATCGGGCGGGTTCGATCCATCGGTCCTGACGGCCGAGGACGTTTCCGCCCTGGTGATTCCGGACGGCTGCGTCGGCCTGCCGACGCTCGCCGCGGTGGAGCAGGGCATCCCGGTCGTCGCGGTTCGCAACAATACAAACCTGATGCGCAACAATCTGCGGACCTTGCCGTTCCGCGCCGGGCAGTTGCAATATGCCCAGAATTACTACGAGGCGGCAGGCATCCTGGCGGCGATCAAGGCGGGCATCGCTCCAGCGGCGCTGGCCCGGCCGATGCGGTCGCTGCCCATTGAACGCCACGTGCCCGCGTCTCTCCGAGACGCGGATGCGAGTCTTCGCGTCGGTGAATCCGCGATCCGAGAGACCTGCCTACCTGAGGCCTCGAACGGCAACGGAAAGGGCCGCGGATCGAAGGCCGACTCCGCGAGCCGTCTGCCGACACATGGCCCGGCCGCCTTGGCCGGAGATTCGGTGGACGCGTTGTTACCATCGGGCCCAGATGGTCCGACTATCCATGTGGATGTTCGCGGAGAGTGATGGGCCCCATAGATCACGATCGCGCCCCGATCTTCGATAGGCTGACCGAGTACGCACGTTCCGGCATGTACGCGTTCCACACGCCGGGTCACAAGGGCGGACGATTCGCGGCGGCCGAACTCGCCGAGCTGGTCGGCAGGTCGGGGCTCGCCCTCGACTTGCCGTGCATGGCGGCCACGGACCACACGCTCCACCCGACCGCCTGTGTGCGCGAGGCGCAGCAGCTGGCAGCGGACCTGTTCGGCGCAGGCGAGACGATGTTCCTCTCGGCTGGCTCGACGCTGGGCGTGGCGGCAGCACTGCTGGCGGCCGTGCCGCCGGGGCAGACGGTCGCGATGCCGCGCAACATCCACTGCTCCGTCGTGGCCGGGCTGGTGTTGTCCGGGGCGCTGCCGCGGTTCGTGCCGCACGAGGTGTTGCGCGAGTGTGGCGCGCTCGGCGTGACTCCCCTCGCGCTGGCGGCCGCGCTGGACATGCAGCCGCGACCGGCGGCGGTGCTGCTGACGCGGCCGAGCTACTACGGCTTGGCCCGTGAGCTGGCCGACCTCGCGGCGGTTTGCCATGACCGTCAGGTGCCGCTGATTGTCGACGAGGCGCACGGCGCGCACTTGCACTTCCTCCCACCGGGCGGGCCCCAGCCTGCGCTTGCCGCCGGGGCGGATCTGGTCGTGCAGAGCTGTCACAAGACGCTCGGCTCGCTCGTGGGTTCGGCCCAGCTCCACGTTGGCCATACGTCGCTCGTCGCGTCGGCGCGGGTGCGGGATGCGTTAGCCTATCTCCAAACCACAAGTCCGAGCTTCCTCTTGCTCGCATCGCTCGATGTGATGCGCCGCTGGCTCTGGCGAGAAGGGCGTGCATTGTTCGCGTTGGCGGTCGCCGAGGCGCGGCAACTGGAAGACAGGATCGACTCCTTGCATGGGTTGCACGTGTTGCGGCCGGGGAATGACCCGCGATTGGCGGACCATGGTCGCGACCCGCTGCGGGTGACGGTCAACGTCAGCGGCACCGGCTGGAGCGGTCACGATGTGGAACGTCACCTGCGCACGGAGTTCCGTGTCGAAGATGAGATGGCAGACTGGTTCAACGGGGTGTTCATCTTGAGTCCGCGCGATGATCCGGCCGCGCGAGAGCGGCTGCTGGCAGGACTGCGGGCGGTGAGCGAGTCTCCGAGGTCGGGGTCGGGCACGACCGGGCTCGCCGACGAATTGGAGGGTGCGCGCTGGCTTCAGCCGCCGGTCCCGCCGCTGGCGATGCCGCCGCGCGAGGCGGCACTGGCGCGCAAGAGTACGGTTCCCCTGGCGTCCGCCGCCGGCCGGACTTGTGCCGAAACGGTCCTGTTCTATCCTCCGGGGATTCCGCTCCTGATGCCCGGCGAACTCGTGACCAGGGAAGCGATCGACGTGTGCCGGCGGTCCTTCGCGGCCGGCGCCCATCCGTATGCCAGCGACGCGACCCTGGAGACGGTCCTCGTGGTGGAGTGACGTCCCGGTAGCCGACGTGCTGCCCGGCTCTCGCGTCCCAGGCCTTTCGGGACACACGGGCGGACCTTGACCTCATGGGGGACCACGAGGCGATGGTCTTCCAGCGCTGGATGCATCCGGTGCCGGGCGCCCGGGGGCCCATTGGCCTATTCGCGCACCTGGCCGTCGCCCAGGACCTGGTACTTCAGGGCCGTGAGACCCTCCAGACCCATGGGCCCGAAGCAGTGGATCGGGCTCGTGGAGATGCCCACCTCGGCCCCGAGGCCCAGCTCCCCGCCGTCATTGAAGCGGGTGGAGGCGTTCACCAGGACCACGGAGGAATGGACCCGGTCCAGGAATTCCCGCGCCGCCGCGGGATCCTCGGTGACGATGGCCTCCGTGTGGCGCGAGCCGTAGGTCTGGATGTGGTCCACCGCCTCCTCCAGGGACCCCACCACCCGCACCGCGAGGATGAGGTCCAGGTACTCGGCGGGCCAGTCGGCCTCCGTGGCGGGGACGGCCCAGGGAAGCCGCCGCACGGTCTCCGGACAGCCCCGGACCTCCACGCCCCGCTCGCGCAGGGCCTCCCCCAGGCGGGGCAGGAGGTCGGCGGTGCGTCCCCGGTGCACCAGCAGGGTCTCCATGGCGTTGCAGACGCCGGGACGCTGCACCTTGGCGTTCACCGCGATGCGTTCGGCCTTGTCCGGGTCCGCCGCGCGGTCCACGTAGACGTGGCAGACCCCCTTGTAGTGCTTGACCACCGGGATGCGGCTCCGTTCCACCACGGTGCGGACCAGGGATTCCCCCCCCCGGGGCACCACCAGGTCGATGAGCGTGTCCAGGACCAGCAGGTGGTCCAGGGCGGAGCGGTCCGTGGTGGGGATGGTCTGGACTGCGTCCTCGGGCAGTCCCTCCGAGCGCAGCCCCTCGCGCAGGACGCGGGCCAGCTCCCGGTTGGTGCGCGCTGCCTCGGAGCCGCCGCGCAGGATGGCGGCGTTCCCGCTCCGGAGGCACAGGGCCCCCGCCTCGGCGGTCACGCCGGGGCGCGCCTCGTAGATGATGAGGACGACCCCGAGCGGGATCCGCACCCGCCGGACCACGAGTCCGTTGGGCCGCCGGTACTCGCGGACCACCTCCCCCACAGGGTCCGCGAGGGCCGCCACCTCGCGCAGGGACCGGGCCATGGCCGCCATCCGGGCCGGGTCCAGCGCCAGGCGGTCGAGGAGGGCGGGGGCGAGACCCGCCGCGCGCGCCGCCTCCAGGTCCAGGGCGTTCGCCGCCAGGACGGCCGCGCCCTCGCGCCCCAGGCCCTCCGCCGCGTGCTCTAGGGCACCGGCGCGGGCCTCGCCCCGCGCGCGCGAGATCGCGTGGCCGGCCCGGCGCGCCCGGCCGGCCAGCTCGCGCATGGAGGCCGCGAGCGCCGCTTGGGTGGCCGGCGAGGTCACACCACCACCAGGTCGTCCCGGTGGATGACCTCGTCGGCGTAACGCACCCCCAGGGTCGCCTCGATGCGGGAGGACCGAAGCCCACGGATCCGCTCCACCTCCCCTGCGGAGTAGGCGCACAGGCCCCGGGCCACCTCGCGCCCCTCGGCGTCCACCACGCTCACGGCGTCGCCCCGTTCGAAGCGCCCCTCCACGCCCCGCACCCCGGAGGGGAGAAGGCTCCTCCCGCCCTCCACGATGGCCCGACGCGCCCCCTCGTCCACCCGTATGCGGCCGCGAGTCTTGAGGGTGAAGGCGATCCAGTGCTTGCGCGCCGGGAGCGCCGAGGCCGCGGCCGCGGGGAGGACCAAGGTCCCAAGGGGCTCGCCGGCGAGGATGCGGGCGAGGATGCCCCGCTCGCGGCCGTCGGCGATGACCGCCGGCACCCCGTGGCGGGCCACCGAGCGGGCCGCGCCGAGCTTCGAGGCGGCCCCGCCCCGCCCCGCCGCCCCAGCGGTGCCGTCCACCGAGGGGTCAGGGTCGCCGGGGGCCAGGGAGCCTACCACGGCCGCGCCCGGGTCCCGCCGGGGGTCCCGCTCGTGGAGCCCCGCGACGGTGGAGAGGAGGACCAGGAGTCCCGCGTCCACCAGGGGGGCGACCATGGCAGAGAGCTGGTCGTTGTCTCCGAACCGGATCTCGTCCACCGCGACCGTGTCGTTCTCGTTGATCACTGGCACGACACCCTGGTCCAGCAGCGTCCCGAGGGTGGCCCGGGCGTTCATGTAGCGGGACCGGTCCCTCAGGTCCTCGTGGGTGAGGAGGACCTGGGCCACCGCCATCCCCAGCTCCCCGCAGGCGGCGGCGTAGCGCTGGACCAGATCGCACTGGCCCACGGCGGCCGCGGCCTGCTGGTGCGCCATGGTCCGCCGGCGGGCGTCCCAGCCCAGCCGAGCGCGCCCCAGGGCGATGGCCCCGCTGGAGACCACCACGAGCCGGTGGCCCCGTTCGCGCGCCTCCGCCAGGTCCGCCGCGAACCCCCAGAAGAAGAGGGGGTCCGGCCGGCCTTCCCGCGCCGCGATGACCGCGCTCCCCACCTTGACGACCACGGTGCGCACGCGGGCGAGGGCCGCGCGGACCGCCGCCGCCTCCGGCACTGCGACGCGCCCCCCCCTGGACATGACGGGTCCCTAGCCTCGCGGGGCGGACCGGATGCACCAGGCGCGCCCCTCCCGGTAGACCTGGGCGGCGCCCAGCCGCTCGAGGATGGGTGGGAAGTAGGACGCCAGGTTGCCCGCGATGGAGAAGGGGCGGATGAAGGCCTCCAGGCTGTCGGGCTCCGGCGCGTGGTTGTCGGGGACGGCCCCCAGGCGCGCCCCCTCCCGGGAGGCCAGCCACTCCACCGTCTCGTGGATGAGCCTATCCTTCTCCCAGAGGACCACGTTGCCCTCCTCCTGCTTCTCCCAGCCCCGCTGCTTGAACCGGAAGCCGCTGTAGACGTGGACGTCGCCGTGGACGACCTCCACGTGGAAGGGGTTCCCCCGCGCCGGCGTGCGATAGTCGCCCCCGACCTCCCTGGCGCAGAAGTCGCACATCACCGGTCAGCCCGGGCGCCCCGTCCCAGGAGCAGCACGGAGCGCAGGAAGGGGGCATAGTCCAGGGTCAGCCGGTCGCCCCTGTAGGAGATGCCCTTCACCCGGGCCCGCCGCAGGCGCCGGACGCACTCCTCCAGGACCGCCGGCAGGACGAAGGCGCTGGCGAAGGCCCCGGCCAGGGCGTAACGGGCCGACACGTCCATGTCGTGAAGGACCAGGCGCGTCCTTCCCACCTCCAGGCGCGAGTCGAAATCGAACTCCCACCAGACCGAGAGGAACTTGAGCCGGCCCTCCACGTGGAGCGAGTCGGCGGTGGACCGAGCCCCCACCAGCCGCAGGTCCACGTGCTCCCGCAGGAAGCCCGAGGCCTGCTCCCGGATGTGGTCCAGGGTGGTGGTGTCCAGGTGCATCGGGGGTCGAATCGCATGGGCGCAGGGGTCTACGGCGGCCCCTTCACCACGTTGCGGAACCGGGGTTCGTCCGCCAGGGCCGCGAACTCGGCGTCCTGGGCCAGGGCCTCCGGGTCCGGGTGGCCCAGGCGCACCGCCTCTTCCAGGTTGCGGAGGGCCTTGTCCCGGTCGCCCTGACGCAGGCGCACGCGGGCCAGGCCCACATGGGCCTGCCAGGAGCGGCGCTCGGTCATCTGCCGGACCCGGCCGAAGGTCTCGCCCGCCGCGTCCAGCTCCCCGGTGGCGAGCTGCAAGAGGCCCGTGGCGTAATGGACGTCGGGGCTCAGGGGGGCGGTCCGCGTGAGCCTCTCCAGGTCGTGACGCGCCCCGTCGTGGTCGCCTCGCTCAATCCTCACCAGGGCCCGCTCGAAGCGGGACTCCTCCCGGTCCATCCCCTGCAGCCAGTTCGAGGACTTCCGGTCCAGGCCCTCGGAGAACAGGCGGTCCGCCTCCGCCAGGTCGCCCAGGAACCGCGCCCGGCGGGCCTTGCGGACCGCGGTGCGGTACTCGGCGTCCTCGCGGGCGGAGGCCCCCGCGAGGGCCCTCGAGGCCTGGGCCGCCTGGGCCATCTGGGCCCACGCGCGGAACTGGGCCACGTGGGGCGAGTTCTTCGCCCCCAGGTCGATGGCCTTCGCGGAGTCGAGGAGGAAGGAATAGACCTCCCCCTCGGCCATGAAGGCCTCGGAGCGGTAGCCGTAGGCGTCCGCGTGGCGTGGGTGCTCCCCGATGGCGGCGGTGAGCGAGGCCAGGGCCTGCCGGGTGCGGCCGCATTCCAGCTCCGCAAGGCCGAGCATGTAATGGCCGTGCACGCTGTAGGGGTCCAGGGCTATGGCGGCCCGGAAATCGGTCCTGGACTCCTCCGCGTCCCAGGTGGCGAGGCGCAGCACCCCTCGGGCCAGGAGGGTGCGCACGTGGGTCGGTTCCCGCTCCAGGGCGGCGTTCAGGTCCGCCATGGAGAGGGCCACCAGGGTCCGGTCGCGGCCCTGGCCGAGTTGCTCCGGGGCGAGGTCCAGGACCGCCAGATGGAAGCGGACGGCCGCTCGCTCCAGGTACGGCTCGGGCAGGGCGGGGGCGAGCGCGATGGCCTCGCCCAGGACTGCGATGGCCCGCACCAGGTCGCCGCGGGCCTGGGCCCTACCGACCTTCTCCCGGACGTCCAGCCCGCGCAGCTTCAGGGCCGAGGCCAGGTAGAGCCGGGCCTCCAGGGGCTCCACCCCACCGGCCAGCGCCTGCTGCATGTCCTCGACCGCGGCGGGGAAGTCAGCGCGTCCGTACGACGCGCAGCCGCGCAGGAAGAGGTCCCTGCCCTCTGGCTTGGCGGGGAGGGATTCCAGGACGGTCTCCGAGGCGTCCCGGAACCACGTGGCCCCCTCGGCGCGGACGTAGGGGTCGCCGGTCCGCTGCTCCTTCCACAGGGCGCGGGCTGCGTCCGGGCCCCCCAGCCAGGAGAGGGCCCGGAGGGTGTCGATCCGGAGGTGGAAGGGCAGGGGGCGCTGGAGCAGCTCGACCAGGGGGACGACGGCCTCCCGATCCCCCATCCAGCCCAGGGACTGCACCGCCACCTTGCGCACCTGGACCGAGTCCTCCGCCAGGGCCCCCACGAGCCGGCGCACCGCGTGGGGACCACGCATGGCCGTGAGCCGGTGGCTGAGGTTCTCCAGCTCGGTCTCGGAGAGCGCGTGCACCTCCAGCTCGGCCAGGAGCCCCTCCATGGCCTCCAGGTCCGTGTTGCGTCGGGCCTCGTCCTGCAGCCGGGCCGCCTCCGCCAGGGCCAGGGTCCGTTCCTCCTGTTCGCGTTGGGCCAGGGCCTCCTTGACCTGCGGCAAGGCCTTCAGGGCCTCCGGGTCGTCGGGGTCCCTCCCCAGGACCTGGTTGTAGAGGTTCCGCGACCCATCCATGTTGCCTTCGTCGCGGGCCGCGGAGGCGGCGGCCAGGAGCCGCCGGACCTCCGCGCGGTCCTCCAGGACGCGGCGGGCCATCCCGCCGCCCCCGACGGCCACGGCCAGGGTGGCGATCGCGGCGGCCGCGACCATCGCCCGGTGCTTGCGGATGCGCTTGACGAGGACGTAGCTGATGCTGGCCGGGCGGGCCCGGATGGGGTCCCCGGCCAGGGCCGCGCGGCAGTCCTCCGCCAGGGCACGGGCGTCCCGGTAGCGCCGTGCGGGGTCCTTCTCCATGGCCGTGAGACAGACGGTCTCCACGTCCGCCGGGAGGCTGGGGATGAGCTTGCGCGGGCGCGGCGGGTCCTCGCTCACCACCTGGTTCATCACCCGCACCGGGTTCTCGTCCAGGTAGGGCGGCCGCAGGGTGACCATCTCGTAGAGCACCGCCCCCAGGCTGTAGACGTCGCTGCGAGGCCCCACCTCACGGGCCCGCCCCGAGGCTTGCTCCGGGGACATGTAGACCGGGGTGCCGATGGAGGTCCCCGTGCGCGTGGCCTGTTCCTGGGAGTTCAGGTCCTTGGCCAGCCCGAAGTCGGTGAGCATGGGCTCGCCGTCTCGGTCGAGGATGACGTTGGCCGGCTTCACGTCCCGGTGGACGATCCCTTGCTCGTGGGCGTGGGCCAGGGCGTCCGCCAGGCGTGCCGCGATCTCCAGGGATCTGCGCCAGCCCAGGCGCTCCCGCTCCAGGAGCCTGTGGAGGGGCTCTCCATCGATGAAGGTCATGGTGTAGTAGGGCTGGCCGCCCTCCACCCCCACGTCGTGGACCGGGACGATGTTTCGGTGGGAGAGGGCCGCGGTGGCCCGCGCCTCCTGCTGGAACCGCCGGAGCTGGTCCTCGGTGGCGTCGGCCCCCGCCAGCAGGACCTTGAGGGCCAGGGTCTTGTCCAGCTCCGGGTGCCGGACCTTGTAGATCACCCCCATGCCGCCCTGGGAGATCCGGTCCAGGATCTGGTAGCGTCCAAACCGGCGGGGGGGGCCCTCCGCGGAGTCCTTCCGTGCCGGGGCCCTGGGCGCGAGGCCCGCCTCCTCGGGGGGGACCACCACCGTGTCCTTGCCGGAGACGTTGTCCCCCGCCAGGATGGAGCGCACGAGCCCCACCTCCGCCGGCGTGAGGTAGCCCCGGTTGACCAGGACCTCCTCCAGGGGGACGGCCTGCCCGGAGAGCCGGATCAGCTCCAGGCATTCGTCCACCTGTTCCGCGGTGATCAGGCCGTTCTCGAGGGCGGCGGTGGTGAAGCGGTCGCGGTCTTCCATCCAGACCTCTGCTACGTCCCGGTGGCGGCGCCCGTTGGTGGCTGGCCCCCAAGTATACCGCGGCCTAGTCCCTCAGGCGATCCGGGGCCAGCCGAGAGAGCTTCTCCCGCCACTCGCTGTCGCCAGGGTCCAGGGCGTGGGCGCGTTCGTAGAGGTCCACCGCCTCCCGCGTGCGGCCGGCCGCCGCGAAGGCGTCGGCCATGTCCCCGAGGAGCTCGTCGTCGGGGGAGGCCTCGGGCCCCAGGGCCTGCAGGTGAACCAGGGCCCGGGCGGGGTCCAGGCCCGCCAGGCGGCGCAGGGCGTCCAGGTTGGAGGGGTCCGCGTTCCAGGCCCGCTCCGCGCGTTCCGCCGCCTCGGCCGTGCGCCCCGCCCCGGCCAGGGCGCGGATGGCCAGGTCCTCCAGGGCCTGGTCCCCTGGCTCCTCCTGGAGCCGGTCCTCCACCAGGCGCAGCCCCTCGGCCGGCGAGAGGTCCACCACCCTCGCGAGCCACTCCCGATCCGAGGGGTCGCGCCCCAGGGCGCGCCGGTAGAAGGCGAGGGCCGCGTCCCTCAGGTCCGACGCCGCCAGGGCGTCCCCCAGGTCGCCCAGGCCCTCGTCGTCCTCCACGAGCCCGGACCGGGCCAGGGACTCCGCGTGGGCCACGGCGGCCGCCGGGTCCAGGGCCGCCAGCCTGGCCAGCAGCCCCGGGTCCATGGGCTGCTCGGACAGGAGCCGGACGAGGATCCGGACCGCATCCGCGGTGCGGCCGCCCTCGGCGTAGGCCCCCGCCAGGATCTCCAGGGGGGTCCGGTCCCCCGAGGCGGCGCGGCGCTCCAGGAGCGGGAGGGCCCGGCCCGGGTCCAGGGCCAGCAACAGCTCCAGGGCCTCGAGGTCCTCGGGGTCCGCCTCCAGGGCGCGTTCCAGGAACGATCGGGCCTCGGCCTCGCGTCCGTGGTCGGAATAGGCGCGGGCCAGGTCCAGGGCCAGGGGGCCGTCGAGGGGCGGGGGAGAGGTCGGGCCGGCGGCCGTGTCCGGGGGCGTGGTCGTGTTCGTGATCGCTGGCGTCGTCGTGTTCGTGATCGTGGCCGTGGGCGTCGGTCGTGACTCGTGGGTCGTGGGCTCGTGGGTCGTGGGCTCGTGGGCTTGTGGGTCGTGGGCTCGAGGGACGTGGCTCGTGGGCGTGGCCGTGCGCGTGGCCGAGAGCGTGGGCGAGACCAAGAAAGCAGCCAACAACG